>NZ_CP061312.1:1800000-2034533 GCF_018688155.1 Polynucleobacter sp. AP-Sving-400A-A2 | reverse complement strand
ATTTTTAGAGGATTCATTGTAGCGACCCCATTAAGTTATCCACAAGCCAGAAAAACGTGGAAAACCTGTGGATAACTTGTGAATAACATAAAAACCCCCATACAAATTAATGGCTTATTGAATTTTCGCCAAATAAATAGAGAAAAATGCCTATATATTCTTCTATAGCGGTTGACCTTTTGCCGGGCAACAAGGAAAATACTGGGTTTTGCAGGATGAATCATGAAAAGAACATACCAACCCTCAGTAACACGTCGTAAACGCACTCACGGATTCCGTATTCGCATGAAAACCAAGAGTGGGCGTGCTGTATTAAATGCTCGTCGCGCCAAAGGTCGCAAACGCCTCGCCGTTTAATTTAGCAGTTGAATAGCGCCAGGATTTCTGAATTACTAAAAACACGCCCTAAGACAAGTTTGTGTTGGGGTTTGTATTTGGCTTCTCCAAATCAGGGCGAAAAACCAGACTTGGGTATTGCGGTAGCTAAAAAGCTGGCTAAACGTGCGGTAGATCGCAACCAACTTAAGCGCATGATTCGTGAGCTGCTTAGAAACACTCAAGCAACAAGCCTTAACAGTGATGTTGTGGTGAAGCTAAAAAAACCAATTGGTCGAGAAACGCGCGGCAGACTCCGAAGCAAAGAAAAAGAAGACCTGAGAGCGCAAATTGTGGGACTGATTTAACGTGCGCCTACCTAACAAGTTAGCCATTAAGGTTGTGAGGCTCTATCAAATAACCCTTAGCCCCTTTATTGGCATGCACTGTAAATTCATGCCCTCATGCTCACAATATGCCTGCGACTGTTTTGCTAGTTATGGATTTTTCAAAAGCTTTAGGCTGATGGTGTGGCGCATCTTACGTTGCAATCCATGGTCACAAGGCGGACACGACCCTGCTGTAAAACCAACATCTCATCATTAAGTGAATGCAAATGGACTTTAAAAAAACAATTCTCTGGACAGTCTTCTCCATGTCAGGCCTGTTGTTGTACAACAATTGGCAGGTTCACGAAGGTAAGCCATCGATGTTTGGCGGACCCTTAACAACTACTTCAGCGCCCGTTGATAAACCTTCAGCTACGAGCAGAGCCGATGTGCCGACCCAATTATCGAGTGCGCCAGTAATTGCAACAGCCCCAATTATTAATAGTGATGTAATGGCGGGCGCGGAAAAGTTCACCCTACAGAACGATGTTCTTGTGTTGAAAATTAGCTCAAGCGGCGCAAATGTCGTAGATGCAAAGCTACTAAAGTCTTTCACACCAGAAAACAAACCCGTTGAGTTATTTCAATACACATCTACACACAAATACTTCGCGCGCTCCGGATTGATTTCTTTAAACAGCGACCTTCCCAATCACACCAGTAACTTCAAGTTGGTTCAATCTGGAAAAGATGAATCAGGCCGCCCATTTATTGTCTTAGTTAGCGAGCGCAATGGCGTTAAGCTTGAAAAAACTTTCATCCTTAACCCAGGAAGTTATGTTGTAGATGTTGGGCACCGTATTACACAAACCGCCAACAACCCCAACCCACTTGTTCTATACACTGAGATTGTTCGTGACGCCTCCCAAGAGCAAAAAATTGGCCCTTTTGACGGCGCATTTTCAGCAAGCACATTTACTGGGCCGGCAGCCTACACAGATAAAGAAAAGTTTAATAAGCTCGAATTCACGGCAATAGATAAAAACAAAATCACCATTCCTACTCAGGTAGCTGCTGGTGAGCCAGCATGGATCGCAATGGTTCAGCACTACTTTGCAAGCGCATGGATTCCGGGCGACAAGGCAGTGCGTGATATTTACGCCAACAAAATTGATAACAATTTATACCGAATTGGTATGCAAACCCCGTTGGGCGTAGTCCCTGCAGGCTCTACTATTGTAGAAAAGGCTAGACTATTTGTCGGTCCACAAGAAGAGCGCGTGCTCGAAACAATCGCCCCAGGCTTTGAGTTGCTTAAAGACTATGGCTACTTAACCATTTTGGCGAAACCTATTTTCTGGCTTCTCGACAACATTCATTCTTATGTTGGCAACTGGGGTTGGTCAATCATCCTATTAACCATCTTAATTAAGCTGGTGTTCTTCCCGCTGTCAGCCGCAAGCTATAAATCTATGGCGCGCATGAAGGAGGTGCAACCTCGCTTGGTCGCCATGAAAGAGCAATTCAAGGGTGAGCCACAAAAAATGAATCAGGCGATGATGGAGATGTATCGCAAAGAAAAGATCAATCCACTGGGCGGTTGTTTGCCAGTGGTAATTCAGATCCCAGTATTTATCGCTTTGTACTGGGTGTTGCTGTCGTCTGTTGAGTTGCGTGGCGCCCCATGGATTTTGTGGGTTCACGATCTCTCGTTACCAGATACATCCATTAGTGACCTGATTGGCTTAAAGTCAATCCCAATTGGAATTTTGCCAATCATCATGGCGGCCTCTATGTTTGTGCAAACCAAACTTAATCCAACGCCACCCGATCCAATTCAGGCGAAGGTAATGATGTATATGCCTTTAGTATTCTCGGTCATGTTCTTCTTCTTCCCTGCGGGCTTGGTTTTGTATTGGGTAGTGAACAACCTGCTATCGATTGCTCAGCAATGGCAGATCAATCAAATGTTTGGAAAGAAGTTGGCTAAATAAACTTAGCTGCTGAAAAATATACAAGGAGTGCCCGCAATGATGACAAGAAAGCTGCCCATCATTGCGCTTGCCACCGCACCTGGAAAAGCTGGTGTCGGCGTCATTCGTATTAGCGGGCCGCAGCTTTTACCTATAACCATGGCCTTATTTAATAAGGCGCTATCACCCAGGCAGGCAAACTTAGTCACCCTTCGAGATGAGCGGGGCGAGGCGATTGATCAACTCCTTGCTATTTATTTTGCAGCCCCAGCCTCTTTTACAGGCGAGGATGTCCTGGAGCTGCAATGCCATGGGGGGCCACAACTTTTAGAGTTGGTCATGAAGCGATGTCTTGAGCTGGGAAAAGATCAAAGCTTGGTAATTGCTGAGCCCGGCGAATTTTCTTTACGAGCCTACCTTAACAACAAAATTGATTTAGCCCAAGCAGAGGCGATTGCAGATTTAATCGACGCTCAAAGTGCGGCAGCGGTACGTGGCGCAGCACGCTCCTTGCAGGGCGCTTTCTCAAATGACATTAATGGCCTGATTGAAGAGATCACCCAGCTGCGTATTTTGGTGGAGTCCACCCTAGACTTCCCTGAGGAGGAGATTGAGTTCTTAGAGAATGCCCAAGCCCGTGAACGCCTGAGCGCTGTAATGCAAAGGCTGTATGCGCTGAGGGAGGGGGCGAAACAGGGCAAGATTTTGCGTGACGGTATCCAACTGGTTTTAGCTGGCGCGCCTAACGTTGGGAAAAGCTCTCTTCTAAATCGCCTAGCCGGCGAAGAGGTGGCTATTGTTACGCCTATCGCAGGAACCACAAGAGACCGCGTTAAGGAGAGCATTATCATCGGCGGCGTCCCAATGCACATCATTGATACCGCAGGCTTGCGTGAAACCAGTGATCTAGTTGAGGCCAAAGGAATAGAAAGATCATGGGAGGCCATTGGGGTAGCAGACCTAGTTATTTTTCTGAAAGATCCAAACTCTACAGAAACAAGCAATAGCGCCGAAATTTTGGAGTTAAAAACTCAGATATTAAAAGCGCTGCCCCCGAAATGCCCCGTGTTAGAGGTCAATAACAAATCAGATCTATTGGGTGGCTCCATTCCCAACCAAGACGGAAAGCCAGCCTTGCTCATTTCAGCCAAGACGGGCGAGGGTATTGAGGCTCTAAAGCAGAAAATTTTGGAGTTGGTAGGTTGGGGCGGCTCTCAGGAGGGCGTGATTGTGGCACGCAGGCGGCACCTAGATTGCTTGGATAGGGCTGCCACCCACCTAGAGCAGTCGCAACAATTTGCCGCTAATGGCAATGTATCGCTGGAGTTATTTGCAGAAGAGCTCCGTTTGGCACAAGATCAGCTCGGACAAATTACTGGGAAGCTACTCCCGGACGATCTTTTGGGCAAGATATTTAGTCAATTTTGTATTGGCAAATAAAAGACTTGCTCTTAGCAGGTTCGTCCATAAAAAAGACGCCTGAAATGTTAAAATTGTGCGATCAAAAATATTACATTTCATAGGATTCACATGACCGTCAATAGCAATACGCCTGAGTACGTAAAAAACCAAAAGCTGATTCAATGGGTTGCAGATGTATCTGCCCTAACCAAGCCAGACAAAATTCATTGGTGTGATGGCTCCCAATCTGAATATGATGAATTTTGTGAATTGTTGGTAAGTGCAGGCGTGTTCAAGCGCCTTAACCCTGCTAAACGTAAAAATGCTTTCTTAGCATTGTCAGATCCTGATGATGTAGCTCGCGTAGAAGACCGCACCTTTATCTGCTCTGCAAATAAAGAGGATGCGGGCCCAACCAATAACTGGGTTGAGCCAAGCGAAATGCGCGCCACTCTCCAGCCATTGTTTGATGGTTGCATGCGCGGTAGAACAATGTATGTAGTGCCATTCTCTATGGGCCCAATTGGCTCCCCAATTGCGCACATCGGTGTGGAGCTTTCTGATAGCCCATATGTTGCTATCAATATGCGCTTGATGACCCGCATGGGTAAGGCGGTTATTGATCAGCTTGGCGCTTCCGGCGAATTTGTTCCTTGTATTCACACTGTTGGTAAGCCACTGGCTGCCGGTGAAAAAGATGTTGCTTGGCCTAATAATAAAACTAAGTACATCGTGCACTACCCAGAGACACGCGAAATTTGGTCTTTTGGATCTGGTTATGGCGGCAACGCCTTGTTGGGTAAAAAATGTTTCGCATTGCGCATCGCATCTAACATGGGGCGCGACCAGGGCTGGCTGGCTGAGCATATGTTAATTTTGGGTGTGACATCGCCTGAAGGCAAGAAATACCATATCGCTGCTGCGTTCCCATCTGCTTGCGGAAAAACCAATTTCTCTATGATGATTCCTCCAAAGGGATTTGAGGGTTGGAAAGTTACCACGGTCGGTGACGACATTGCGTGGATCAAGCCACGCAAAGATTTAATTACGGGCAAGACGCGTTTATTTGCGATTAATCCAGAGTCTGGTTACTTTGGCGTTGCTCCAGGAACAAATCGTCAAACCAATCCAAACTGCTTAGATTCATTAAACCAAGACGTGATCTTCACTAACGTTGGCTTAACTGATGATGGTGATGTGTGGTGGGAAGGTTTGACTGATACACCTCCAGCACATTTAATTGACTGGCAAGGTAAAGACTGGACTCCTGCTGATGGCGCCGCTGGTCGTAAAGCTGCACACCCAAACTCACGCTTTACTGTAGCCGCTACCAATAACCCTGCGGTTGATCCTAATTGGGATAATCCAGAAGGCGTAGCAATTGATGCGTTCTTGTTTGGCGGTCGTCGCTCAAACACGGTCCCCTTGGTGAGCGAAGCGCGTGACTGGGTAGAAGGTGTTTACATGGCGGCAACAATGGGCTCTGAAACTACTGCTGCGATTACTGGCCAAGTAGGTGTTGTGCGTCGCGATCCATTTGCAATGATTGCATTTGCTGGCTACAACATGAGTGACTATTTCCAACATTGGTTGAATATCGGTAGCAAGCTTGCGGCTGAAGGCGCTGTATTGCCAAAGATCTACTGCGTGAATTGGTTCCGTAAGGATGAAAATGGCAAATTTATTTGGCCCGGCTTTGGCGAAAACATGCGTGTACTTTCTTGGATTTTGGGTCGTGCTGAAGGTAGGGCTAAGGGCATAGAGACCGTATTTGGTATTTGCCCAGAACACGCTGATATGCATTGGGATGGTCTCGATTATTCAGAAGAGAAGTTTGAGAAAGCCATTGCCGTTGCTACAAGCGACTGGAAAAATGAGCTCGAACTTCATTCAGAATTATTTGCGCATTTAGGCGAGCGCCTGCCAAAAGAGTTGATCGAAGCGCGCAGCAAAATCGAGAATCGCTTAAACGCCTAGGCGCCCCTAGAAATTTAAGAAGCCTTTTTAATAACATCATTATTAAATGACCTCACCCCAACACCATGACATTGTGGTGATTGGGGCAGGCATTGCGGGTGCGTGCATTGCCAGTGAGCTACTCGAGCGTGGCCAAGCAGTTTGCATTGTTGATTCTGCCCCCTGCCCTGCATCTGCATGTTCAAGTCACGCATACGCTATTGCTCATCCTCATGTTGGCCGAGGCGCCCCCCGCTTACTGCGGCTGACCCGCCTTGCATTTTTGATGGCAGAGGCTCGCTGGGGCCAAACGTGGAATCAGCATGGCATCTTTCAGCCAAACAAGAGAGACAGGGGGTTTAGCCGCGGTGATGTCGCGAGCCACCTAAAATCACTGGAGCTTGATGAAGGTATGGCTCAAGCACTTGATGCGGATCAGGCATTACAAATTTGTGGCATTAATCAAAATGGTATTTGGCTTCCACGGGGTGCATCACTCAATTTATCTGAGGCAACACAGCAGGCCCTAAAGCCCCACCCAAAGCTGACATGCCACTGGAATACCCCTGTAGCTCGACTAGAGAAAGTCGATGCGGGCTGGCAGTTGATGAATGCTCAAGATGGGCTCATCATGACGGCCGGCAAAGTCATTATTGCAGCAGCACTAGAAACTAAAAGTTTGGCTGCAAGCATAGACGTAAGACTTCCCTTGAGACCGGTTCGTGGACAGCTAAGTATTTTTTCTGTTGATCAAAATAGTTCGTGGGCACCAAAACTACCGTTCACCGCCATATCTGGCGATGGCTACTGCTTGCCCGCAGAACAATTGCCCGATGGAAGCTACCGGTGGATAGTGGGTTCTAGTTTTGATGAGGATGAATCGGATCTTCAAGATTGGAAGACAAGCGATGACTTTAATCGCGAGCAAGCAAAAGGCTTATTAAGTTACCTAGAGGGCGATACAGAGCAACTTCAAAAGGCAGGAAGCTTTGTGGGCATTCGCTGCGTTGCGGGCGATCGCTTGCCAATCATTGGTGCGCTAACTCAACGCCCAGGAATATTTTTAGCAACAGCCCTGGGTTCGAGAGGCGCACTTTGGTCGGCCTTAGCAGCTAAGCTGATTACAGCTCAAGTGCTCGAAGATGACTTCGCCTTGCTGGCACGTTTAGGTTTTGCTGCAGACTTGGTGGCAGCACTGGCGCCTGCACGTTTCTTTGCTGGCGCTTTAGCATCAGCACCTGCTTTGGGCGCTTTAGCCTCAAACTCAAAACCAATCTTGCCATCTGAGCCCAAGGCAAGATAAGCCTTAAACCCACGGCCAGTTCGGTTAGATTTGAAGTTGGTTAGCAAATCGGTTTTACCTTCGGTCAGCAATTTTTGAACTTGCTCAGCAGAAATTTCTTGTTGTAAAACAACCTTACCGGTTTTGAAATCACATGACTTATCTGGACCGGTATTTCTTTCGCACAAGTAGCGCATACCATCTTCGTATACAGCACCAGAACACTTTGGACATACGCCTAAAGCCTGTCGGCCAGTAAAGTCGATTGCCTCGGACTCATCCTCTTGAGTGTTGCCAAAATCAAACTCAAGCTTAAAGCCTGCGTTCGGATAATCAGCATCATCTTCAGGGATTTCACTCAACTTAATAATGGCTGCAAATGGCCTACCTATTTTGCTGCGGAACCCTTGCAGTGGCCCAATAGTTTTTTCACGCAGCAGCTCTTCTACCTCAGGGTATTCAAAGGCGCGGCCACCTGGAGTTTTGCTAATTGTAAATCCACACTTCTCACATGCAAAGCGGCGGTAGTTTTCTTTAACAGCGCCTTTGCAGTGAGGGCACGGCGTAGACATAGTCGCATAGTCGCCGGGTATGGTATCGCTGTCATACTCTTTAGCGCGTTTGACGATGCGTTGCGTCATCTGCGCAATTTCTTGCATGAAGGTATCGCGATTCATCTCACCACGCTCAATCAGGGAGAGTTTATTTTCCCAGCTGCCCGTGAGATCGGGCCTGGTTAATTCTTCAACATCTAAGCCGCGCAAGAGCGTCATCAATTGGAAGGCCTTAGCAGTTGGTATTAGCTCACGTGCTTCGCGCACCATATATCGCTCTGCCAGCAGGCCTTCAATAATGGCGGCACGGGTTGCAGGTGTGCCCAAGCCTTTTTCGGCCATCGCTTCACGCATGTCATCGTCATCTACCCATTTGCCAGCACTCTCCATTGCCGATAACAAAGTTGCTTCGGTATAGCGCGCTGGCGGTTTGGTTTTTAATGGGATCGCCGCAATAGATTCGTTTTGGACGGTTTCGCCTTCTTGCACGGCTACTAATTCATCATCTGCTTGATTGGATCTGCCGTATACCGTCAGCCAACCTGGTGTGACTAGTACGCGACCTTCAGTTTTAAAGTGATGTCCCGACGCCTCGGTGATGCGAGTAGTGACGCGGAATTCGGCTGCAGGATAAAACACTGCCAAGAAGCGACGGACGACCAAGTCATACAGTTTTTGTTCTGGCTCACTGAGGGTCTTTGGAGACTCTAGGGTAGGAATGATCGCAAAGTGATCAGATATTTTCGAGTTATCAAAGATACGTTTGTTCGGTTTGATCCAGCCATATCCTGCCTTAGCTTTTGGATCCTTGGGATCACCTTGTAAGATTTGTTTGGCGAACGAACGATATTCTTGTGAGTTTTCAGCCAAATTTTCCATGGTCTGTTTCACGGTATCTAAATAATCTTCAGGCAAGGCCTTGGCATCAGTACGTGGATAGGTCAGCACTTTATGGCGCTCGTAAAGCGCTTGGGCCAAGCCCAAAGTATTTTTAGCAGAGAAGCCAAAGCGTGCATTTGCTTCACGTTGCAGGCTCGTTAAATCAAACAGTTGGGGTGCTAATTGAGTTGCTGGTTTGGCTTCTTCTTTAACGCTCGCTTTTTTATCGCGACACGCAGCCACGATACTTTGTGCGGCAGCTTCACTCCAGAGACGATTCTCGCGTGCATCTGGAGCCGCAGTATCTTTCTTGAATTTAGGATCAAACCAACGTCCTTCGTATACGCCGGCCGCAGCAATAAATTCCGCCTTCACCTCCCAATAGTCTTTGGAGATAAATTTTCGAATGAGCTCTTCACGCTCAACTACGATTGATAGTGTTGGCGTCTGTACGCGACCGACTGTTGTGAGAAAGAATCCGCCACTCTTGCTGTTGAATGCTGTCATAGCGCGAGTACCGTTGATACCAACTAGCCAATCTGCCTCTGAGCGGCAGCGTGCCGCATCTGCGAGGGGTTGCATATCAGTATCGCTGCGCAGGGAGGCAAAGCCATCTCGAATGGCTGCTGGCGTCATGGATTGCAGCCAGAGCCGTTTAATAGCCTGCGGTGCTTTTGCATGCTGTGCAATTAAGCGGAAGATCAACTCGCCTTCGCGACCCGCGTCACAAGCGTTAATGAGTTGGTTGATGTCTTTGCGCTTAATCAGTTTTTGCAATACCTTCAGTCGCGATTCAGTTTTAGCGATCGGGCGTAAGTCAAAATAGGGCGGCACAACTGGAAGATTTGCAAACGACCATTTGCCACGTTTGACATCAAATTCTTCAGGTGCGGCAATCTCCAATAGATGGCCAACTGCAGAGGAGATAACAAAGTCATCGTTTTCAAAATAGTCCTCATATTTAGTGAAGCCACCCAAGGCCTTGGCAATGTCATTCGCGACGGAGGGTTTCTCCGCAATGATCAGAGTTTTAGGGTGATCAACGCTTGAAGTCTTGGAGCTGCTTTTTTTGGTAGATGCTTTAGTTGCCACGCGTTTTGCCTAAATTTGAGCTTGAAATGATGTTTTTATGGGTGAAAACGGGTGACCAATTTAAACCAGATCTTGGCCAGACCTTTTCCACACCCCCTTTTTTATTATTAACCGATAAATTGACAAAAGTCCAAAAACCTCATTTTTGGGGCTTTAGCGAGGCTCTATTAAAGCCTCTATTTTTATAAAATAGTACTTTAAATATCTTTAAATGAGGTTTTTGGCCATTTTGGCAGCTCCTCGAGGATGTCTTGCGGGGATTGAACTAGCTTGGCGCCTTGCTGCAGTAGTTGATGGCAGCCCCTAGAAAGTGGGCTGTGTATTGACCCAGGAATCGCAAAAATCTCACGACCAAGCTCACAACCTAGCCTAGCTGTAATGAGCGAGCCAGAGCGCTCGGCCGCCTCAATCACGAGTATTCCAAGGGACAAGGCCGCAATGATGCGGTTCCTGCGCGGGAAGTGCCAAGCTTTTGGTCCCAGACCTGGAGCTAGCTCAGACACTAAGAGCCCGCTGTTGGCGATAGCTTGGGCCAGACCCAAATGCTCTCGTGGATACACAATATCTAGCCCACTACCACACACTGCTAAGGTTCGATGCTCCTGATTTTGCCCAAGTGCACCTCGGTGAGCAGCCCCATCAACACCCCTGGCAAGTCCCGAAATAACAAGATAACCCTCGGCAGATAGAGCTTGCGCAAAATAGTAAGCATTCCTGATCCCTTCCGGGCTGGCGGCGCGTGACCCCACAATGGCAATCATGGGTAAATCCAATACGCGTATATCCCCATATATATAGAGTGAATTGGGCGGATCAGATAAATCCAATAGACGAGCTGGGTAGTCGGGGGTATTTCGGTGAATTTGGATGATGTTTAGATTTTTAGGTGTGCGCATATGGCAATTTTCAGCATGGGGCTGCAAAGAACTATCGGGACAGTCTGTTTACTCTGTTGGATAATTCCGATATGGCTTTATTAACCGTCCTTTGTTATCCAGATCCACGCCTACATATGGTTGCCAAACCCGTAGCGCTGGTAGATGCACGCATCAAAAAAATTGTGGCCGATATGGCCGAGACCATGTATGAGGCCCCCGGAGTTGGTTTAGCTGCAACCCAGGTAGATATTCATGAGCGCATAGTGGTAATCGATATTTCTGACAATCAAGATCAGCTCATGGTGTTTATTAATCCAGAATTAGTTTGGGCAAGCCCAGAAAAAAAATCTTGGCGCGAGGGCTGTCTCTCTGTACCTGAATATTATGATGAAGTAGATCGCCCAGCAGTCGTACGAGTTAAGGCGCTTGATATCAACGGCAAAGAATTTGAAGTCGAGGCAGACGGCTTGTTAGCAGTTTGTTTGCAGCATGAGATGGACCACTTGCAAGGCAAGGTATTTGTTGAGTACCTCTCTATGTTGAAGCGTAATCGCATTTCCCTCAAAATGAAAAAGCGCGCAAAAGAATTAGTAGGCGAGCGCTAAGCGCCCAATGAAAATTGTTTTTGCTGGCACCCCGGAGTTTGCTGCACGAGCAATGCGTGCAATAGAAAATTCTGGCCATCAAATTGTTCTGGCCCTAACCCAGCCAGATCGTCGCGCAGGTCGCGGCATGCATCTTCAAGCAAGTCCCGTAAAAGCATTTGCACAAGAGAAAAATCTTCCGGTATTGCAACCTGAAACGCTCAAGCAGAATCATGCAGACCTGCAGAAAAGAGCGGCAGCGCAAGAGGCGTTTCAATATTTATCCGACATTGATTTTGATGTAATGGTAGTTGTTGCTTACGGACTGATTCTTCCCCAAGCCATTCTTGATCTTGCTTCTCAGAACGGTAGATATGGTTGCTTTAATATTCACGCCTCTGTCCTGCCAAGGTGGCGAGGTGCAGCGCCGATACAGCGTGCCATAGAAAGCGGTGACGCCAGTACAGGTGTGAGCATCATGCAAATGGATGCGGGTCTCGATACTGGCGACACCGTTCTGGTTGGCGATTTAAAAATCACACCTCAAGAAACTAGTGCATCACTTCATGACCGTTTAGCAGCCTTAGGTGCCGAGTTGATGGTTAATACTCTGAATGACTTAAGCGAAGGCATCGCGATCGCAAGAACTCCGCAGCCTGTAGATGGCGTGACTTACGCAGAAAAAATATTAAAGAGTGAGGCAGAAATTGATTGGCAGTTAAGTGCCATAGAAATCGATCGACGTATTCGAGCATTCAATCCATTTCCTGGATCCACCAGCAGTTTGAATGGTGAGCAAATGAAATTTTGGAACTCTTGTTTGCCTTGTAAGTCAGAAATATACCAAGATGCCGCCCCAGGACAGGTCTTAGGCTTTAGTGAAGATGGTGTGTATGTTCAGTGTGGAGATAGCGCGATTGAAATCTTAGAGATGCAAAAGCCTGGCGGAAAAAAGATTAGCGCGAGTACTTGTTTGCAGGGCTATCGTACGCAGGAAAAAATAATGCAGTTCAAGAAAGAGTAATTTGACCGATCAAAAAATACCACGTAGTCTTCCGCTATCAGAGGCAATCACTATTTCTGCCCAAGCAATCGGTGAGGTGATGGTAGGTCGATCACTCACGGAAGTATTAGATCAGCTAGATGCCCATGAGCGACCTATTGTTCAAAGCCTCACATTTGATGCCTTGCGTAAGTGGGTGAGATCACACGAATTCATTCAACAATTTATTCCAAAGACGCCCCCGCTAGAGGTAGAGTACTTATTAAGTGTTGCGATTGCTTTATTTTTGCAAAGTGGATCTGATGGCAAGGGTTATGCAGCGCATACGATCGTTGACCAAGCTGTAAAAGCTTGTAGTGAATATGAGCCTACGATGTATGCCAAGGGCCTGGTGAATGCAGTACTTCGTAAGGTGAGTCTCGCGGTGCAGACTGAGAATGAAAAGCCTTACTCACCAGACCCCATTCCGATGTTTTTCCCGCCCTGGTGGCGAGCTAGCTTGAAGCGAAACTATTCAAAGGCTTGGCAAGCCATGCTGATTCAGCAGGCTCAACGAGCCCCCTTGATTTTGCGGGTAAATGCGCAACAACATACGCGTAAGGAATATCAAAAGTTATTGCACGAGGCTGGTATCGCAGCTGAGCCAATTGATAGTATTGCTGGGGTCACATTGGATTCTGCTTTGTTATTGCACGAGGCGGTACCAGTTTCAGACTTACCGGGCTTTTATAGTGGCGCGGTTTCTGTTCAAGATGCGGGCGCACAAATTGCGGCTGTATTGCTGGATCCAAAACCGGGTGAGCGCATATTGGATGCCTGTGCTGCACCGGGTGGAAAAACCGCCCACTTACTAGAGTTGGCGCAATGCGATATGACTGCTTTGGAACTAGACGGCGAGCGCCTGGGAAAAATTGGGGGCAACTTAGATCGCTTACGTCTGCAGTCTGATGACGTTCGTGTAGTGCGCGGCGATGCCTCAAAGGTAGCATGGTGGGATGGCAAGTTATTTGACAAAATTCTTTTGGATGCACCTTGCTCTGCCTCGGGCATTGTTGCAAGGCATCCGGATATTCCTTTTTTGCGGCGTGAGGCCGATATTAAGGCTTTGCAACTGAGGCAACGTGCTATTTTGGAGCAAGCCTGGAAGACCCTAAAGATCGGCGGCACACTTTTATATGTAACTTGCTCTGTGTTCCCGGAGGAGGGTGAGGAGCAGGCGACGTGGTTTGCTGCAGAGCATGCTGATGCATTACGATTAAGCGCACCTGGGCAAATTTTGCCTGCCGAGCTAAATGACGGTTTTTACTATGCTTTGTTTAAGAAAAATGGGCCATGAGCCAAGGCATTAAACAATTCACCCTTTGTGTCTTGATGGCTCTGAGCCTATTTTCTGTCGCGGCAAGTGCAGAGGGAATCAAGCTCAAAACTGCCGATCTGGAGCGGGTGGATAACGATTGGCTTTTGAATGCCACATTTAAGATTGAGTTGACGCCAGGCTTAGAAGACGCTGTTCAAAAAGGCGTTGTTTTATATTTTCAAACTGAGTTTGATTTAACGCGGTCGCGTTGGTATTGGTTTGATGAAAAGCCTGCGCTTGCTCAGCGATCAATACGCCTTTCTTATCAGCCAATGACTCAGCAATACCGCATTGCTTCTGAAGGCTTTGCCTTTTCTGCGAACACGATATTTGAGGCCTTGCAGGCCGTGGGAAGCATTGGGGGTTGGCGTGTAATTGATGGCAGTCAAATTGATTCGAGCAAGTCTTACACTGCAGCATTAAGAATGAGTTTGGACTTAAGTAAGTTGCCCAAGCCATTTCAGGTAAATGCGCTCAACAATCGCGATTGGAATATCTCAAGCGACTGGGTGCGCTTTCCGTTTTCACCAAACGGCCCTAACTTGATTAAACGATGAAGATATCTTTAGACTTCATTGGGTCAAATGCGTTTGAGAAAGATGCCTGGAAAAGACGTGCGCTACCTACTGCGATGGTGTTGATTGGCGCCTTTGCGCTGTTATTGTTGGGGCTCTTATCGGCTGCAACATCCAATACGGAGTTTTTTGATAACTACTTTATTTGGCTCTATGCAGCGAACGTAGTAATTGGAATTTGTCTGACTTTGGTCATTTTGATCTTAGTGATTGTGATTGCGATTCGTTGGCGCAAAGGGCGTTTTGGAACGCGCCTAGTGGCAAAGTTGGCGATGATTTTTGCTTTGGTTGGCGTTGTCCCGGGATTAATTTTGTATGGAGTTTCTCTTCAGTTCGTATCCCGCAGCATTGAAACCTGGTTCGATGTTCAAGTAGAGTCCGCACTAGATGCGGGCCTTGAATTAGGGCGCGTTACTCTGCGAGTTGCTCAAGAAGAAATTCTGGCCGAGGGTAATTATATTGCCGAGCAAATCGTCGCAGTGCCCTCAGGGACTAGCTCAGAGCAGGTTGCAGCCATAGTGATGAGAGCCCGAAACCAGTTTGGCATTCAAGAGGTTAGCCTGTTTAATGTTGGACGTACTCTCATATTGACGAGCGAGTCACGCCCCAATAAATATTTTCCTGCGCCTGGCCCCGAAGTAATTGCAGAGGCTTTTAAAAAGAAGGGAACCACTTTTATAGATCAAATTGAAGTGGATGGTGGCCAACGCGGTTATCGAGTTAGAGCGATTGTGCCGATTGTTCGTAAAAAACAGGCCTCCGGCAAAGATGTAGACGATAAATATTTTTTACAACTAGTGCGATTCATTCCTGGACCGTTAGCTAAGAACATCGTTGCGGTTGAGTCCGCCTATAGTGACTATCAAGAGAAGTCATTGGGCCGGACTGGTTTGCGAAAAATGTTTGTGGGTACGCTGACCTTAACCTTGTTCTTTGCCTTATTTGTTGCAATTACTTTGGCCTTAATTCTGGGCCGTCAGCTGGCCCGGCCCCTGCTGATGCTTTTAAGGGGAACGCAGGCTGTTGCTCAGGGCGATTTATCACCTAAGCCCGAGTTAGATACGGGTGACGAGTTAGGAATGTTGACGCGTCAATTTAATGTAATGACCCGTCAGCTTTCTGATACGAGAAACTCCCTACAAGAATCTAAATCATTTTTGGAAACAGTATTGGGTAATTTAACTGCCGGAGTTTGTATCTTTGATAAAAACTTCAATATGGTTTCTAGTAATGCCGGCGCTGATCGCATCTTTGGGCAAGATTTAACGCAAATGGATGGACGCCCTCTGAGTGATAGCCCTAGCCTGATTGAGTTTGATCAAGCCATTAAAGAGGGCTTTGCCACCATGAAGCTAGCTGTTGGTATGGAGGGCGGTCAAGCAGCAAAAGATAAAAATGCATCAGCACCAGTATGGCAAAAGCAGATTCAGCTTCATAGTACAAACGAGTTTGAAAACGAATCTGGCGTTACTTTGTTTATTCGTGGCACTGAATTGACGGCAGATTTGCGCATGGTGGTGTTTGATGACATCACTGACGTAGTGAGTGCACAGCGCTCGATTGCTTGGAGTGAGGTAGCTAGACGTTTAGCCCATGAGATTAAGAATCCATTAACCCCCATACAGCTCTCCGCTGAGAGGCTACAGCATAAGCTGGCCGGCAAATTGAGTCCCGAGCAGGAAGAGATGATGAACCGTAGTACGGAAACCATCATTGGACAGGTGCAGGCCATGAAACAAATGGTGAATGACTTCAGGGACTTTGCCAAGACGCCGAGTCCGCAACTGAGGCCCGTTTCGATCAATACTTTGACGCAAGAGATTCTGGGTTTGTATGAAGGAAGCCCCATAAAAACCCAGCTAGACCCACGTACCCCAAATATTATGGGTGACCCAACGCAACTCAGACAAATTATTCATAATCTTTTGCAAAATGCCCAAGATGCTACTCTTGAGGGTGTTCATCAATCTGAGCCGGTTGAAGTAAAAACAGAATTAGTGCCATATGGCGAATTGAATGGTGTGCCTCAAAATGCGGTGCGTTTAACAATAAGTGATAGTGGTTCAGGTTTTCCAGCTAAGATATTGGCAAGAGCCTTTGAGCCCTATGTAACAACGAAGAGTAAGGGCACTGGATTGGGATTGGCGGTAGTGAAGAAAATAGTAGATGATCACGGAGCCAAAATCGAAATCCGGAACCGCATGCAGGCGGAAGAAGTAATCGGTGCAAAAGTATCAATATTGTTTATGAATCTGGCAAAAGAGGCAGCATAAGAATGGCAAGTATTCTGGTGGTCGACGATGAGATGGGGATTCGTGAGCTTCTCAATGAGATTCTGACGGATGAGGGCCACACCGTGTATGCGGCCGAGAGCGCTATGCAGGCTCGTACAATTCGTGAACAAATGCGCCCAGACCTTGTTTTGCTTGATATTTGGATGCCAGATGTCGACGGAATTAGTTTATTGAAAGAGTGGTCTAAGACTGGGCAGCTCACCATGCCGGTGGTGATGATGTCAGGACATGCCACGATTGATACAGCTGTTGAAGCTACGCGTATAGGTGCACTCAATTTCTTAGAAAAGCCTATTGCACTCCAAAAGTTACTCAAGACAGTGAGTAAGGCTTTAGAAAGCTCGCCTAAGTATGTTGAGTCCGCCGAAGAAAAAGTGTCGGTGGCGCCCTCATCAAGCCCAAGTACAAAAGCAGTGGTCAGTGAACAAGCCTTTCAAGTTCAGAGCGGTGAGTACATCAGCGGAATTGCAAAAACCTATTTTGATTTGCCGCTTCGTGAAGCCAGGGACTTATTCGAAAAAGCGTACTTCGAGCATCAAATGATCATTATGGGTGGCAGCATGACCAAAATTTCTGAATACACTGGTCTCGAGCGGACTCATTTGTATCGCAAGCTAAAAGCTTTAGGAATCGATACCTCGCGCAATAAGGCTGAACAATAAGGCGCTTTACCCATCATTGCCGCTAATGATCTAGAGGCTGTTGATGCAGCACACGGCATCACCGTTGCGACGGATAATAGCGCCCATATCATTTCGGAATTACTCCCATGGAAATAAAGGTTCATTTTCTCGATAAGCTGCGCCTTGAAGCCAAGTTCGATGACTTCACGGTGATTGCTGATCAGCCCATCCGTTACAAAGGTGACGGTTCAGCTCCGGGCCCTTTTGATTATTTCTTAGCTTCGTCAGCCTTGTGTGCAGCCTATTTTGTGAAGCTGTATTGCGATACGCGCAACATCTCAACTGAGCACATTCGCCTTTCTCAAAATAATATCGTCGATCCAGAAAACCGTTACCAGCAGATTTTCAAAATTCAAGTTGAACTGCCGGAAGATATTTCTGCCAACGATCGTCAGGGCATTGTGCGCTCCATCGAGCGCTGCACCGTGAAGAAGGTCGTGCAAGCAGGCCCAGAGTTTGTCATTGAAGTGGTTAAAAACCTAGATGCAGATGCTCAAACTTTATTGGCTTTAAAGCCAGATTCAAATTTGAGCACTTACATTGCTGGCAAGGATTTACCGCTAGAACAAACTATTGCCAATATGTCTGGCGTGCTGGCTAATCTGGGAATTAAGATTGAGATTGCCTCATGGCGCAATTTAATTCCGAATGTATGGTCTTTACATATTCGCGATGCACACTCACCAATGTGTTTTACCAATGGCAAAGGTTCTACAAAAGAAAGCGCCCTTGCTTCAGCCTTGGGTGAGTATATCGAGCGACTAAGTAACAACCATTTTTACGCGGGTGCATTCTGGGGTGAAGAGATCGCCAATGGTGCTTTTATTCATTACCCGAATGAGCGCTGGTTTAAGCCAGGCCTTAAAGATGCCTTACCTAAAGAAATTCTTGATGAGTATTGTCTGGGTATTTATAACGCTGATGGCGAGTTACGTGGCTCACATTTAATTGATACCAATTCCGGTAATGGTGAGCGCGGGATTTGTTCTTTGCCTTATCAGCGCCAGTCCGATGGCAAGACTGTGTATTTTCCTTCGAACCTGATTGAAAACCTCTATGTCAGTAATGGCATGAGCGCCGGTAATACGCTGGCTGAAGCTCAAGTGCAATGCTTATCAGAGATATTTGAGCGAGCAGTTAAACGTGAAATTCTTGAACATGAAATTGCCTTGCCGGATGTTCCGCAGGAGGTGCTTGTAAAGTACCCCAGCATCTTGGCAGGCATTCAGGGCCTAGAAGAGCAGGGCTTTCCAGTGCTGGTCAAGGACGCTTCACTAGGTGGTGTATATCCAGTCATGTGCGTTACCTTGATGAACCCAAGAACAGGGGGAGTATTTGCTTCATTCGGTGCGCATCCAAGTTTAGAGGTAGCGTTGGAGCGGAGTTTGACTGAGCTGCTACAGGGGCGCAGCTTGGAGGGTCTCAACGATTTGCCTCCGCCCACCTTTTCAAGTGAAGCTGTCACTGAGCCAAATAACTTTGTTGAGCACTTTATTGATTCGAGCGGCATCGTTTCTTGGCGCTTCTTCAGCACAAGATCAGATTACGATTTTGTTGAGTGGGATTTTTCTGGCAAAGGTGAGAGCTCTAATGATGAAGAGGCGGCTACCTTGTTTGGCATTCTTAAGTCTATTGGCAAAGAAGCTTACGTTACGGTGTATGACCAACTAGGGGCAATAGCATGCCGAATCTTGGTACCAGGCTACTCTGAGGTTTACCCAATTGAAGATTTAGTTTGGGACAACACGAATAAAGCATTGCTGTTCCGCGCCGATATTTTGAATTTATCGAATTTAGATAACGCAAGCCTAAGCGCACTACTTGAGCGCTTAGAAAATAATGAGTTAGATGAGTACGGCGATATCGCTACCTTGATTGGTATCGAGTTTGATGAAAATACGCCCTGGGGTCAGCTAACCGTATTGGAGTTAAAGCTGCTTATTCATCTTGCCTTAAAGCGCCTTGATGAGGCCCATGAGCTCGTTGGTGCTTTTCTTCAGTACAACGACAATACGGTCGAGCGTAAATTGTTTTATCAGGCTTTAAATGCAGTGTTAGAGATAGTGCTAGCAGATGACTTAGGGATTGATAACTACATAGTCAATTTACGTAGAATGTTTGGTAACGAGAGAATGGATGCAGTAGTTGGATCCGTAGATGGAACTACCCGCTTCTACGGCTTGACCCCCACAAGCATGAAGCTGGAGGGCCTCGATAGGCATCATCGCTTGATCGACAGCTATAGAAAAATACATGCTGCTAGAGCAAAAATGGCAATTGCGGCTACTTAGGAGTTAGGCATCGATAGCCCTCTAAAGCCAATTAATCAAGAATCTATGGCACCTTCCGAGCTTTCGGAGGCGAGAGCTGAGCATGATTGCCGGAATCCATCTCAAAATGAAACTAGCACCACTAGGAGAAGAGCCCCAAACAAACGAGAAATTATGGAAGAATTAAGTCGTGCAAGGTTCCCGTGGGAGGAGTAGCCCTATTATTCAGTGCTCAGGTGCGCATTTCGTACTAAGGAAGACAAAGAAAACAATGCAAGTTTCGATTTTGATTCCAATGAACTCCTCATGACACAAGATACAAAAGAAATTGCGATTATCGGCGATGGCTTTGCTGCCGCGACTGCGTTGATTCATCTCTTGCGCAGGGGGATACATTTTTCAAAGATTGTCATAATTGGCCCTGGAGTGTTGGGCAAGGGGAATGCATATACTTGTATTAGCCCTTTTTTTCGGCTTAATGTTCGCGAGGATCTTCCATCTGTTTTTTCTGAGGACCCATTACATTTTGCAAGATGGGCTGAGGTGCATATAGATGACCCTGAAGCACAAACGGATGCAGGCTACTTTTATCGGCGCTATGATTTTGGCCGCTATATTTCTGAGCTCGTGAGTAAAGAGCTTGGCTCAGATCAGATCGATCATATTGATGCAAAAGTAAGCAATCTATATAAGGCTAATGAGCATTGGTATCTTGAGACAGATAAGCTTAAGACGATTGCTGCACAACAGGTCATTATTGCAACTGGTAATCCGCCACCCATCTGGCCCTGCGCCGTTCAAAATATTCAGACGGCTACGAGCCCTTTGCAACTCATTGAGAGTCCTTGGGTGGGTCAAGACCTCGGCAGTATTCATGCTCATGAAGAAATCATGTTGCTTGGTGGAGGCTTAACTGCACTTGATGTAATTAATGCGCTTGTTGGGCAAGGGCATCAAGGCTTGATTAAGGTAATATGCCCAAGAGCGCTCTTTCCGCCGATGCAAGCGCTCTGGAAGAGGGAGCGCCAACCCGATTGGCCGAAAAACCTAAGCCCTGCTAAATTGGTTCGCTTTATTCGTAGTCACCTTCCATCTGCACCAACGGATAGCGTGGTGTGGCAAAGCGCATGGGAAGAGCTTAGGCCAAATTTAAATATGATTTGGCAGCAATTTTCATATTTCCAGCGCCGAATTCTTTTTAAACGGCTCGGCTGGCTCTGGTCTTTATATCGCTTTAGGGCATCGCCCCAAACAATTAATTCTTATAGGAAGCTGGAGGCTAATAAGCAGATTCAATTTGTATTGGGCCGCGCCAAACGAATTGAGGTGGCGCAAACAGTCAGGGTAGTTTTGGGAGATGGATCTACTTTGTCGGGAGATCGGATAGTCAATTGCACTGGAGTTGGGCGCGATCCTTTGCTTAGTAAGCTAATTACAGATCAAATCGCAAGACCGGATGCTCTTGGAAAATCGATTGCGGTAGCTGGCGACTATAGAGTTTCCAAAGCATCGGGCGGGGAATGGAAAGATTTATGGATGATTGGGCCTCCAACTATGGGCAGCCTAGGCGATGTGATAGCCGCAAGCTCAATTGCAAAACAAGCCGAGCAGTTATCGATTCAAATAACAGCCAAGCAATAGACA
Source organism: Polynucleobacter sp. AP-Sving-400A-A2 (assembly GCF_018688155.1). NCBI lineage: Bacteria > Pseudomonadati > Pseudomonadota > Betaproteobacteria > Burkholderiales > Burkholderiaceae > Polynucleobacter > Polynucleobacter sp. AP-Sving-400A-A2. The sequence goes on along the minus strand of NZ_CP061312.1, from coordinate 2,013,464 downwards.
CATATGATGCAGAGCAACTTCAGCTTCCTGCTTTATCCCCACTCACCCACTGAGGGGGGTTAAACATCCCCGTCCATGCAGGATTTCCCTGTAGGTTAAGCAGAGTGAGCGCAGTTTGGACATTTTCCAAGCTAAAACACAGTTTCATTTATAATTCCATCTCTTGGCCTGGTAGCTCAGTCGGTAGAGCAGAGGATTGAAAATCCTTGTGTCGGTGGTTCGATTCCGCCCCGGGCCACCAAACTCAAATAATGCCCTGCTTCGTGTGGGGCATTTTCTTTTGGTCGGGCGGACTTGCTTCTTCCAATTAATATATGTACAATGTACATATGACTTCATTGCGATTTGAATGGGAGCCTCGAAAAGCTTCAGCCAATCTTAAAAAGCACGGCATTTCTTTTGAAGAGGCGAAATCTGTTTTTTATGATGAAAGTGCTAAGTTAATTTCCGACCCCGATCATTCGGAGGATGAAGACAGATTTATCTTGCTGGGAGTAAGCCATTCTCTTCGTGTGATTTTGGTTTGCCATTGTTATCGAAGCGAGGGTAATGTCGTTCGTATTATTTCGGCTCGTAAGGCAACCCCTAAAGAGTCAAAAGCTTATTAAAGGTGATGAAGATGCGTAAAGAATATGATTTCTCAAAAGCCCGTAAAAATCCATATGCTTCCATGCTCAAGAAGCCCATAACTATTAGATTGGATGAGGATTCAGTGAGCTACTTCAAATCTGTATCAGAAGAGGTTGGCATTCCTTACCAAAGCCTCATTAATCTTTATTTGAGAGATTGCGCCGCTTCGCATAAGAAATTGAACCTTAGCTGGAAGTAGTCTGGGGACAGGATTGAAAATCCTTGTGTCGGTGGTTCGATTCCGCCCCGGGCCACCAAGAAACAAATAATGCCTTGCTTTGTGCGGGGCATTTTTTTGATCGGGCGTAAAATGGCCAATGTTGTATTTTATATTGAGGTTCTTTAGCTCACTGCCATTGGCGGCCATTCAGATGGCTGGGGCTTGTATAGGACTATTGATTTATTTGTGCTCCCCTCGGTACCGGACGCGCTTATATAAAAATCACCAGAGTGCCGCAAATTATTGTGGGTTCAAATTTACCCCGTGGAGGGCGGCAATTGAATCCGGAATAATGTTTGCTGACACCCTATGGATTTGGAGACATCCAAAATCTTCTCTCGCTAAAACAACCATAGAAAACTTAGGTCAAATTATTGAGTTATCCAAAAATGGAAAGGGAGTAATTATTCTTGCTTCACATTTTGGTGGATTTGAAATAGTGCCTCGTATTTTTGCCGAACATACAAGAGCGACGGTAATGTATAGGCCTGCTCGAAAGGGGTGGGTGAATAAGTTAATGCTTAAATCTCGCCAGCATTCTCAAATGGTATTTGTTGAGGCAAACATTGGTGGAGTACGTCAAATTAAGCGTGCCTTAGTAAGGGGTGAGGTAGTTGGACTATTAGCAGACCAGGTTCCTAGTGTTGGCGATGGAGTATGGGCTAAATTTTTTAATCAATACGCCTATACAACTTCATTTCCAATCAAATTAGCTCGTCAAGCTGATGTAGCTATCCTTTTTGTTGGGGCAGAAAGATTGGGTCTGGGGAGGGGTTGGATCGTTAAAAGTCGACTAATGACAGAAGCTTTTCCCGATTGCTTGGTTGATGCCTGTACAGAAATGAACCGTTATTTTGAGGGGTCAATAATATCCAAACCAAATCAATATATGTGGTCTTATAACCGATACAAAAGACCTGTTGGAGCTGAATTAGCGCCCATAGATTAGGGCATCCTCGGCACTGGTCGATTCCGCCCCGAGCTACCAAGAATTCTCAGGGCCCTTACCGGACACATGGTTTACACCTTTACCAATCAAATCCCCTTTGACTAGAGCTGCCCTTTAAAAGGACACGTAAATTAAACATCCCTGCGCTGGTCCTGCGTCGATTTAAGCGACGCTGATCTAAGGTCAGTGCTTGCGATGTCATTTAAAGCGACATTATTAATCATCTTTAGTACTATTTAGAATATGGAAATAGCCAACCAAATCTTTTTTATTGTTTTTTCGCTAATTGGTCTAGGACTGTTCTTAAGTGCCCTATTTCAATGCCGAGCCAATCGGGTGAGTGGATTCAGCATCTATTGGCCGTTAAGCGTAGGCTTATTTTCCTTATCCTCATTAAGCTTTGGCACTGCCTTGTGGACGCATAAGTTTTTTCTCACAATAGCAAACACCACATTTATTGTTTCGGTTTTTCTGCTCATATTTTTATACCGCTCTTGGAATAAACGCCCATTTAATAAAATTCAAACTGTACTTTTATGGCTCATTCCAGTATTTATTTTCTTTTTCTATAACTACTTGAGGGTAATGCCAGAAACCTTTAAGCATCGGGTGGCCTTAATAACAATTACTCAAGAGTTATTTTTGGTATGGCAAATATGGGAGTTGATAAAGTATTACAAAGTAGAGCGAGCGATAGTAGTGAAGTGGCTAATTTTTTTAACAACGTTTACTTTGCTTGGAGAAACTTGTAGAACTCTTTGGGTATTGATTGGAAGCACCCAAATCAATTTCTTTTTATATGCTCAAGATGCTCTAGCCCTAACTCTTTTATGGATAGGATACGGTAGTACGATATTGATCTATGTAGCTCTTGGCAGTTTTTATTTAGAAAAGCAGATAAAAAAAGAAAATGAAATCGCCAACGCCTTAAAGAGTACCAAAGAAGAAAATGAAAAAATTACCGAGCTCTTAAAAGAAAAAGAGCGACTCATCTATGGCCTGATGAAGGCGAATAAGACTGCGGCTACTGGCGCTCTATCGGCATCAATTGCTCATGAACTGAATCAGCCCCTTGGAGCCTCAAGCCTTAATATTCAGTTTCTCAAGATGAAGCTAGAAAAAGGGGTGCTCAATCTAGCGTTAGGTAAAGAAGTCTTGGATTCTCTTGAGCACGACAACAAGAGGGCCGCTACGATTGTTAAATCCCTCAGGTCAATATTTACAGAAGGTGAATCCAATGCTCAAGAGGTTCAACTGGGTGATTTGATAGCAAAAGTATTAGACATTGTTAAGCCAGAGCTAAAGTCTAAGAATATTCAAATTCAGCTAAGAGTTGACGATGGGTTGGTGATTAAGGTTAATCCAGCAGAGATAGAGCAGGTGATATTGAATTTAGTGAACAACGCTACACAGGCTTTGGCTAATGCAGGGACCCTCCAGCGTCGTATCACTATTCAAGCAATTAAGGCTGGACAGTTAGTGCGGCTCACAGTTTCCGATAATGGAATTGGCGTACCTGTTGAATTCAAATCCCAGCTTTTTGAGCTCTTGAGTACAACCAAGCAGACCGGAATGGGCCTAGGGCTATGGCTTTGTAAGCATATTGTCACTAGATATAGCGGTTCGATCCATTTTGAAGATGCTGATGGCGGTGGCGCTAAGTTTGTAATTGAATTACCCTTAGCAGTCACATGATAGAGTCAGCACCCTCGAGCCTAGTCGATTCCGCCCCGGGCCACCAAGAATAACCATGGCCCACTTATTGGGCCATTTTATTTAAGTCAACTTAATAATCGTGTTTTGAATATGGTGGCACCACAGAATATAATTATCACACTTGAATAAAAAATAATTAAGCAGCGATCACGGTTAAACTTCAATTCATTAGGTAGACTCTTATGACAACAGTAAAGCAAGTTATTGAGAAAAAATCGAACACCATTTTTTCTGTAAGATCATCTGATACCGTAGAAAATGTCTTGTTGCTGATGCGCGAGCATCGAGTAAGAGCCATTTTAGTTATCGATGACGGAGTTTTGGCGGGGATTGTGTCACAGGGAGATTGCGCTATAAAAGTGCTGTTACCTAATAACAATCCAAAACAAGTGGCCGTCTCAAAAATAATGACAGCAAAACCACTTACCGTAACGCTTTCTAACTCACTAGAGGAGTGTATGGCAATCATGGTTCACAAGCACATCAGACACTTGCCTGTGCTACACGAATCTAAAGTGGTTGGAGTGATTTCCGTTGGAGATTTAGTAAAAAGTATTATTGAAAATCAAGGTAGTCAGATTAAGTTTCTAGAAACTTATATTAATGGCCACGGTGTTTAGCATTTAAAATGGTGAATTCCTCGGGCCCTGGTCGATTCCACCCCGAGCCACCAAGAATCTCAATAGCCCACTTATTGGGCTATTTTCTTTTAGAGCTTGGCAGGGCAAGGCGCCATTAGTTTCGGATGCGCCCATCACGAGCTGTCATTTAAAAAGAAAATCAATTAGACATCCCTGAGTTAGTGGTGTCATTTAGAGCAATGCTGAAGGGATTTACTCCTCTAATAGGCTTCTCAGCATCCAAGCAGTTTTCTCATGGATATCTTGTCGTTGGGTGAGCAGATCAGCGGTAGGTTGGTCATTGGCTTTTTCAACCAAGGGAAATAGTTTGCGAGCGGTTTTTGCTGTTGCTTCTTGAGCTTTTACAAGATGCCTAACCATATCCATTGCCTTGGGAGTTCCCTCAATCTCTTTAATCGAGGTTAATCTTGAAAACTCTTTATAAGTGCCTGGTGCTGGCTCTCCAAGAGCCCTTATTCGTTCTGCTATTAAATCAAGTGCCGCCCATTGCTCTGTGTATTGAGCCATGAACATGGTGTGAAGGGTGTTAAACATCGGGCCCTTGACATTCCAATGAAAATTGTGGGTCATCAAATATAAAGAGTAACTATCTGCCAAGAGGCCTGATAACCCATTTGCAATTGCTTTTCGATCTTTTTCGCTAATGCCAATATCTATTTTTGTACTCATTTTTTGTCCCTGCTTCTTAGATGAATCTCGTTATCAATTGATTAAGCTATCATGCGCCATTTTATGGTTAAAAGATATGGTGTTCTTGGCGTAATAATAATTCGTAAAATACCAAAGAGGTGCGTCTAGAATCTCTTAGCTTCGATTTAACCAAAAAAGGAAACTATGAATACATTTGACGCAATTCGCGAGCGCAGGGCCGTAAAGTCTTTCGATCCTAATCATCAATTGACTCAGCAAGAGACAGAGCAGCTACTCGAATTAGCTACGCAGGCCCCATCATCTTTTAATATCCAGCACTGGCGTTTGGTTAATGTTACTGATAAAGCTCTGAGAGCGAAGTTAAGAGAGGCTGCTTACGATCAGGCTCAAGTCACCGAAGCATCTTTACTGTTTGTAGTGACTGTCGATATCAAGGCTTGGGAAAAGGATCCTGCGAGATACTGGGTAAATGCACCCAAGGAAGCTCAAGATATATTGGTGCCCTGGATTCATCCTTTCTACTCTGGCAAAGAGCAATTACAGAGAGATGAGGCAATGCGTTCTGCGGGGATCATGCTTCAAACGATGATGCTTTCTGCTAAAGCAATGGGTTATGACTCTTGCCCAATGGTAGGTTTTGATTTTGACAAGGTTGCAGAGTTGATTCGTTTACCAAAAGACTATGCAATTGCCGCCATGCTAGTAATTGGTAAAGGGATAAAGCCAGCTTGGCCAAAACCAGGATTTATACCTAAGACAGAAATGATTATCGAAAACCATTTCTGAATATAAACATCTTTAGCTTGTTTTTATCTATGCAATTGCCAGTCAATCTGATTCAAAGCGAGAGGCCAAAATTAGGGTTAAAGTGTCAAATCAACCAAAAAGGAGTGAATATGAACCGTATAAAAAGTGCATTAATTGCATTGGTGGCTACAGCTACTTTGGCAGCCTGTGCGTCAATGACCGGAGTAGCGTTGGCGCCATTTACTAAGGCTAACGATGGTGTGTTGGCTGGAAATAATAGTATGACCTTGTATACCTTTAGCAAGGATGTTGGTGGTTCAGGCAAGTCAGTTTGCAATGGTATGTGCGCGAGTAATTGGCCGCCACTGTTGGTGGAAGGTAGCCCGGCTGTTTCTAGTGCTTATTCAGTGATTACCCGCGATGATGGCAAAAAGCAGCTAGCGTTTAACGGCATGCCTTTGTATTTCTATGCAAAAGATGTCAAGCCAGGTGATAAAACGGGTGATGGTCGCTCAGAAGGTGCTTGGCGCATTATTAAGATGTAAAAAAGTTTTAGCCTAAGGCATGGCTGGCACTAGCCGACTTTGTTCTTGGCTCCTATGAATAGCCACCTGCGGGTGGTTTTTCATTTGAATTCATGCCTTCGGGCAGGGTAAGTCAATAAGACTACTACTAGTAAGGTTTTTGTTTTAGTTGAAGAGTGTCACCACAAGATCTATTCTGAGTTTATATAAACAAAAAGAGGCAAACCATGATTAAAAAAATTTCTCTATTAGCTGGCGCCGCGTCAGTTTTGTTGCTGGCAGCCTGTCAGTCAATGGAGCAAGGTACCGGTCAAAAAGCGTCCGCTAGCTTAGATTCGCGCTCCGGCTCAAATACAAAAGGCACAGTAAATTTTGTATGGCAAGGGCATGATGTTTTGGTAACCGGAAACTTTACCGGACTAAAACCAAATGCTGAGCAAGGGTTTCATGTTCATGAAAAAGGAGATTGCTCCGCCCCTGATGCTATGAGCGCAGGTGGCCACTTTAATCCAGATACAAAAGCGCATGGAATGCCCGGAAGTGGTGCCAATCATGCTGGAGACATGCCAAACATCAAATCAGATGCCAATGGCAATGCTACTTACTCTGCAAAGCTAAGTGGCTTTACTGTGAATAATGGGTCAACTGGTATTTTAGGAAAATCTGTTGTTGTGCATCGTGATCCAGATGATTACAAATCACAACCAGCGGGCAACTCAGGCCCCAGAATTGCGTGCGGATTGATTAAGTAGGATTGACTCTAGCTCCAGGCTAGCAAAAAAAGAGAAACCACCTCCGTGAACTGACCCCCAGTAGTTGGACAGTTTAGTTAGGTTAGCACGAGGGATTGAGTTCGGTATTGCACCGGGCTCAATCCCTTTAGTTTTTGCTTGATTCGATCATGGTTTTAGTAGTGGATATATTCCTTAAGCTCTGTTTTAAATGACCCGACATCGTCAAACTTCTTTTGATAGAAGAACTCGGTTTTCATAATCCCAAACCAGTTCTCCATGACTGCGTTATCCAAGCAATTACCTTTTCTAGACATGCTTTGAGTAATACCCTGCTGGTGCAGGGCCTGTTGATAAAGCCCCATCTGGTATTGCCAGCCCTGGTCTGAGTGCAAGATGGGCTTATCTTTTGGTTTTAGTTGCTTAAAAGCCTTTTGGAGCATTTGTATGACTGAGCTAATCTGTGGCCGATCAGCAATCTCATAGGAGACGATCTCTTGGTTATAAAGGTCTAAGATCGGCGATAAATAGACTCGCTCACCCTTGATATTGAACTCAGTGACATCGGTGACCCACTTCTCATTAGGTTTGCTTGCTCCAAAGTTACGCTCCAATAAATTGGGAGCCGCTTTACCAATATTCCCCTTAAAGGACTGGTATCGCTTAGGCCTCACAAGGGATTTCAGTCCTAGCTGCCCCATGAGCTTTTGTACGGTCTTGTGGTTTAAATATTGCTGTTGATTGCGCAGCTCTAAATGCACCCGCCGATAGCCATAACGGCCCTAGTGGGCATTAAAGATCTGGGTAATACGATCTTTAGCCAACTCATAAGGATCAGGCTCATGATTACTACTGGCTGCTCGCCAGTAGTAGTAAACGCTTTTAGCCATCTTGGCGATGAGTAGTAAGTCTGGTAAACGGTAATACGGCCTTAGCTCAGTAATTACTTGGGCTTGTTCTCTTTTATTGCTTTGCTCTGAGCTAAGGCTTCTAACTTTTTTAGGTAGGCAGCCTGTGCTTCGGCGTACTCCAAACGTCTTCGCAACTCTACCGGCGTGAGCTCCGAGATAGGCTTTTTGAGTAATGCTTTGATATTAAATTGGGACATAGGCGGTTGTCCTCTCTGTCGATTGGCAAGGGCTGTAATACCGCCTTCATTGTAGAGTTTTTGCCATTGCAAAATCGTAGTCATACTACCAACCCCAAAGTGGGCGGCAGCTGGCCTAGCTGATATCTGATGCACAGCCATGTACCGCAGAACTTGGACTTTGAACTCTGGGGAATGGCGTTGGTAGCTGGGATTGAGACCGCTATGGCCATGTGCTTGATAGGCCAAAGTCCATTTGCGGACATCTGAGTGACTAATCTCAAATAAGTGACCTACCCGCTTAAGACCGCCTGACTTTAGAAACTCTTTAACCACCTTTAGCTTGAACTGCTTGCTGTACTTGCTCATAAAACAAAACCCCCTTGGTTGGACATAGCGTCCAACTTTTGGGGGTCAGTTCATCCGGGTGGTTTTTTCATTTATGAGTTTAATGCAGTAACTCAGGGATCTTTTTTTAAACGACAATAGATATTCATAATAAAAATACAGGACAAATTATGTACAAGCTAATCGCCTTTGATGCTTATGGAACACTGTTTGATGTTTACTCCATGGGTCAGTTGGCAGAAGAACTATTTCCAGGTCATGGCCAGGCATTTGCTTTGATGTGGCGAGATCGCCAAATTGAATACACGCGCCTAGTAACAATGAGTGATCCCAATCCCAATGGCAGTAAGCACTACCTTCCATTCTGGGAATTGACAATTCGTTCATTGCGTTATGTCTGTAAGCGGATGAATCTGAATCTCACGCCAGCATACGAGAAGCGACTGATGGATCAATATGCCAAGTTAACTAGTTTTGAGGATAGTCTGAACGTTCTAAAAACTATTAAAGAAAAAGGTTTATCTACAGCCATATTATCTAATGGCAGCAGAGAGATGCTCGCGACTGTTGTAGATAGTAATGGCTTAAAGCCCTATTTAGATAAAGTGGTGACGATTGAGGATGTGCGTCTATTTAAAACAGATCCTCAAGCATATGAACTTTTATTAAAAGCATTTCCTGTAATGAGGGAAGAAGTTCTCTTTGTATCGAGCAATGCATGGGATGCGCTAGCGGCTAAGTGGTATGGATTTGATGTATTTTGGGTTAATCGCCTAGGCCATCCCTTTGAAGAAATTGGTGAGACGCCAAACTATGAAGGCAGCTCTTTAAGCAAAGTGTTGGAAGTAATTTAATTCCAGAGTGCCGAACCTGAAGCTCTCCCGATGAGCGTAAAGTAGTCATATAAAGCGAGGAACTATGACTACTATTACACCCACCACTGAAGAGCTACAAATTCTAGAGTCACTTCGGGAGCATAGGCGCAAGCATCGCAAAGTCTTCCCTCGCAACATCTCTAGTCATATTGAAGATTACGCGCGAGGGTTAACGACTGGCCAAAAAATTTCTGATGTTGTCGCAAAAACGGTAGGCTCATGGAAATTCATCTTAGTTCAAAGTGCATGTATTTTTGTTTGGATTGCTTACAACTCAATAAATAATACAAATGCATGGGATCCCTACCCATTTATTTTGCTAAATTTAATGCTATCTTTTCAGGCTGCATATACCGCTCCAGCCATCATGATGAGTCAGAATCGACTTTCAGAAATAGATCGTCAACAGGCCAGCAATGATTTTGAGGTCAACGTGAAGGCGGAGTTAGAGATTGAACTTCTGCATCAAAAAATTGATCTGTTAAAAGAGAAAGAGCTATTCGCTTTAACGAAAGCTGTTGAGGCTTTAAGTGAAAAGCTAGATGGTATGCGTAAGTAGCTCACTTTAATATCACTAAACTACCAACATGAAGCAGCTCTTTTACTTTTTTCTCATTGCAACGTGCGGCGTTGTCTTGGCGCAAGAGTCGACGAGTGCATATGACTTAAAAGTCGCCGTGACGAGAGCTAGCGATCGCTTTCAGGTGAACGCAAGCTATGAGGTGCCGATCACCCTATGTGAAGCCTTTGCATTTATTACTGATTATGAGGGCGCTAAAAATCTGCCTGGAGTGGTCGACTCAAAAGTACTTTCTAGATCTGGTAATAAAGTAAAGGTCGCTCGCTTACTTGAAGAAAGAATTCTCTTCATCCCATTTGAGATGCGTTCTGAGTTGGAGTATGTAGAGATCCCCAACAAAACATTACTTTTTGAGCAATTTAGCGGTGACACAAAGTATTACAAGGGAAGTTGGCGGCTATTTTCCGAGAAGGATTTCACTACCTTTAAGTACGATGCCCAAATTGAGCCGAATTCCTTAGTGCCATCAGCAGTAATCGAATACTTCATTAAAAATATTTTGCGTCGACAGTTTGAGTATATGGCTGAGGTCGCATCCTTGAAGAAGTCAGCGTCGCTAAAAAATTGTAGGTAGATTATGGCCGGCTAGGCTAAGATTATATTTATGACAAATCTCAATCAATTACCTGTCGACTTACCTATCCCTCAAGATGATGGGGCTGCCGATCACTTGGTGGGTATGCGCTTGCCAGCTATTTCCCTGGTAACAACGGCTCAAGGCCTACTGAATCTCAGCGAGATTAAGGGTCTTTTAGTGATTTACTGCTACCCAATGACAGGTCAGCCCAATGTTCCTTTGCCCGATGGATGGGACCAAATTCCGGGAGCAAGGGGATGTACCCCACAAAGCTGCTCATTTAGGGATCACTATCAAGAACTTCAGTCGCTTGGCGCGGATGTTGTGGGCCTAAGTGTTCAATCCACGGAATATCAACAAGAGATGGCCGATCGTTTGCATTTGCCATTTCCAGTGCTTAGTGACGAAGATTATCGATTTCAGCAAGCTTTGCGCTTGCCCACCTTTGTTGCTGCTGGCATGACGCTATTAAAGCGCATTACCCTGATCGCAAATGATGGTGTGATCGAAGCCGTCCACTACCCGATCTTCCCAAGTGACAGTGATCCGGCTTGGGTGATTGACTATTTAAAAAATAGAGCTATTTAATTGTTATTGGGGCGGATATATTCTGCCCTTTAGGAAATAAATGGTGCTTTGCAGCAAAATTCCCTTGCTTAACCCAAAATAAGCTATTAATATGGTGCAGTGCAACAAATAACCAATTAATGGGAAAAATCATGTTCAAAAATCAATTTACAGAAAACCAAGCTAAATCCGCAGAAAGTGCGCGCGCACTGAGCCAAACTGCCCTTGAAAATGCTCAAGAGCTAGCAGAAATCAATTACCAAGTTGCACAACAAGCTGTTGCAAATGCTCAAGCTAAAGCAGCTGAATTAATGAAGGGTAAAGATGCTAAAGCAGCTTTAGACCTTCTGCAAAGTCCAGAAGTACAAGAGGCCGTAGCTGAAGTTGCCGAGTATCAGAAAAAAGTTGGTGCAGTACTGCGCCGTGGCAACCAAGAGCTGGTTGAGGCTGTAGAAGCTGCTATCAATCAATCACAGGATGATCTGAAGAGTTTTGTGGCCGCTGCTACATCAAAGGCGCCTGCTGGATCAGAGGCGTATGTCAGCTCCTTTACCTCCGCATTCAATACGGCAATGCAAAACTTTGATCAAGTACGATCAAGCACTCAAGACGCATTTGCAAACTTTGAGAAAAGTGTAGAAACTGCAATAAAGAGCGCACAGGGTCAATTTGGCCAGGCTCCGAAAGCAAAAAGTCGTACTAAATAATTGGCAGATCGCTTCAGATAAAAAGCCCCGTGTATACGGGGTTTTTTATTGGGCTTTTCGCTAATCAAAATGCAAAAAGGATGTAGAGTTAAAAAGTAATACCCCAAAGATATTGTTAGATTCAATTCTTGATAAGATCACTCAATCACATAAAAATTGAAAATACTATGAGACTTGAACGCATCATTACAATATTGTTAGTAAGCCTATTTTTTCTGAGCGGTTGCTCTAAAGAAGGGCCATCTAAGCTCATTAAGGTTGCCATATCGCCCGCGGTTCCTCCAATGCTGTTTGAAAAGGATGGGAAATACTCAGGCATAGACTTAGAGTTATTTGAGGGCTATTGTAAGTCACGAGGCTGTACATTTAAGGTAACAGCTTACGATTGGCTTGGCATGCTGGGCGCTGTAACTAGTGGCCAAGCTGATGTAGCATTCTCTGGAATTTCAATTACAGACAAGCGCAAAGAGGTGATGGATTTTTCTAATCCATATTTCACTAGCACCTGGCAATTGATTGGTTTAAAAAACCGAAATATCAAAATAACGGATTTATCACAACTCAGTAAATATACAATTGCCTATCCGACAGGAAGCGTGTTTGATGATTATGTGAAAAATGTATTGCAGCCAAAAGGATATTACTCAGTTGAGCAAGTAAAGCTATACCCATCGCCAACCGAAGCCTTGCTTGCATTGCAAAACGGTAATGTAGACTTGGTATTTGTTGATAACGTGATGTTAGTAAATTATCAAAAAACCTTAAATCTGCCAGTTAGTAGTAGCTACCAAGTTGTTGGGTTTGACAATCTCGGATTTGCTTTCAAAAAAGGCTCTAAGTTGCGCGATGACTTCAACTTATATCTTGCTGAACTCGGACCAGAAAAGTTAAAAGCCATTATTGATCGTTGGACCCAATAAATTGAAGTGACTTCAATTTATTGGGTTAAAGTGTTTCTTAGATCGACTATTTCAATAATTTATAAGGAAAAATATGTCCCATCATGACAAGCTAATGGCTGCATTTGAGGTATACCAATCAGAGAACGAAAAGTTCCACGGAAAAGGAGTTAAAGCTTCTGCAGCAAGAGCTCGCAAGGCTTTGCAAGAGATTGCTGGCTCTTGCAAAGAGCGCCGTAAAGAAATTACCGCTGAAAAAGAAGCGCTTGAAGGTAAGCCAAAGGGTGAGGGCATGTCACAAGATGCCGCCCGTCACGCTCACATCAGAAAGTAAGCTTTTTCTAAAAAAGCAAAAAATCACCTAAGGGTGTTTTTTTGCTTAGAGGTCGACGCCATCTAGGGCGGAACCTTCAAGATGGCGAGTATCGGCCCATCTCTCAACTGACCAGCCCCCACCCTCCTGATGGGTAATCCAATTTAGTGAAGCATTTGGCACTGAGGCTACTCGCTCTGTACTTAAAGCTTGCTTGCTAGCAATTCGATATACCATGTCGAGAGTGCCGCCATGACTCACAAGCAAAATCGTTTGGCCTGTATGCTGCTCTTGTATCTTGTCTAAAACGGTTTGAACGCGTAATGCAAATTGATGGATACTTTCACCACCGTCGAGTTCATGCTCTAGGTCACGAGCAATATGAGCTTGCCAAATTGTTGGCTGCAGTAATGGCGCCTCTTGAATCGTGAGCCCTTGAAGTGCGCCAAAATGGCGCTCTCGTAAGGCGCTATCAACCCTTGCTTCTACGCCAAACAATTCCACAATAGCATTTGCAGTGTCGGCAGCTCTTTTAAGGTCGCTGGTATATAAAGCATCGAACGACAGCTTTGTATTTTTAATAGCCTGCGCCATTTGGCGAGCCTGCTGGATACCTTTGTTATTGAGAGGAATATCGGTATGCCCTTGAAGGCGTCTTTCAGCATTCCAAGTAGTTTCACCATGGCGGATGAGGCAGAGTTTTGTGGTCGACATATTGCGATATTCAGTTGAATTATTTTTTCATGGTCCAAGCACGTGGATTATGCTCAAAGCCTAGGTGCTCATAGTAAGTATTTGCTTTCGGAGCTGCAAGTAACACAATCATGCAGTCAGGCTTTAAGCGCTTCTTAGTTTCTTCAATGAGCTGCTTTCCTATTCCCTGCCGCTGGTAATCTTCATCTACAGCAAGGTCAGCCAAATAAGCCACATAGGCAAAGTCTGTCAGGCTACGACTGATCCCAATAAGTTTTTCACCATCCCACGCAGAAATAGTGAGATTTGAATTGGCGAGCATTGCTGCAAAGGTTTCAGCGCTATCAATTGGGCGGCGCTCCCCGAGAGTTGATCGAACATAAAGGTCGATCGCCTGTTCGGGGCTAATGCTTGCATGCTCGGCAAAGGTAATCATTTTTCTTGTTCTGATGAGTATGTGAGCGAATCGCCATGGCTAATAGTCCCAGAGTCTAGAGCTTCTGCTCTGAGACCGCCCCTATTCTCAAAAGCATTCATGAAGTCGGGCCTTTTTAGCAAATTGGCTGGACGCTGACAAGGTTCGCATAACTCGGTGCCTTTAAATGCGATACCTCCTAAATAGAAAGTCTGGCCAACGAGACTATTTAGCTCTTCCTCAGAAATTCCCTTGATTACCAGATTTCTTCGGGTATCGCCCCCTCCAAAAAGCGGCTGCTGTTGAGCATGCAATTGACCATTAGCATTTTCTATGGCCGAGAGAGCAATGAGAGAAATATGGCGTATTTTAGGCTTGGTCTTAGAGAATGCACCAAGACCTAGTGCGTAGCGATCGCCCACAATACCTTCACCAGAAATAATCTCAGCTTGTGCAAGCTGCACCATCAGCTCGCCTGCTCGAGCAGCAATATAAATGGAGTGAATTTGGGGAGAAACTTTCATGCTGACAGCATATTACATAAGAAAAAGCCCCGGTAATTTCGGGGCTTAGTACTGAGTGATTAGGCTACGACTTCTGTTGCAGCGGGTACTGCGACCGGCGGGCGCTTATTGAGCGCCCTCTGAATCTTTGCTTTCTCTTTGGGCTTGGTGCTCGATTCGAGCAATTTGCTGAGTTGAGCCACGTTAAGTGGCCCCAATTTAGCTTTGCCAGTTTTGCTCACCATGGAGTCGTTTTTTCTGTTTCTTTGATTTTGGCCAGCAGCCATATAGTTTCCTAGAGTCTTGGAATGATGAACCTCTGAGCTTGCTCAGCAGACTCCCCTATTTAGGGCGCGGAATAGTGATCACAGATCAGAATAACAGTTAAGCAGTCAAGGCGCTATGATTAGATCCTGATGAATATTCCCAATCTTATTTTTGCTGCCATCATGGGCGGACTCATGTCATTGAGCATTACTTTGGCTACCACTTTGGTGCGCGTAGGTTTTGCACGGGATTTCTTTTGGGTGTGGGTGGAGGTTTGGGCGCTTGCCTACCCAGTGGCGATGATTTGTATTTTGATTTATCGTCCGTTTGCTAGCAAGCTTACTGCAAGTTTAGTAAAGAAACTGGAGCGATGACTCATTTCAAATATATTTTATTGCTAAGCATGGTTGGCTTGAGTGCTTGCGCTGCGGTTTATACCGATGCGTCAGATGCAAATCATGTGACCTTTCTGAACAGTGATGGCGAATCAATTGCCTCGCTTACACTAAAGGCCAATGCGTATTGCGCACAATATGGCAAAACTGCATCGTTTAGAAAAAACGATACTCAGTTACTTGCGGTATTTGATTGCAATTGGCCGCAATCCAGCCCACGTTAGAGTTAACCAGCGAGGTCTGATTGATAGATCAGGCCTGCATGTTCCCTTAGGGCATGGAACTGAATGGATTCCCAGCGCTGTTGAGCAACATCCAGTTCAGATTTATGGCTAGCTAAAAATACGGAAGCGCCCACAACATCCTCTGCCATGCGGTGAATATTTTCTAGCATGAATTTTTTGAGTGCCACAGGATCTTCGGAGCTTACCCAGCGAGCCAAGTTGTAACGTGCCGGTAGCAAACGCACTTCCGCCCCATATTCCGTCTGCAGGCGATGGCTCACCACTTCAAATTGCAGTTGTCCAAATGCGCCAAGCAACATGGTGCCACCAGTCATAGGACGAAATACTTGAATCGCACCCTCTTCGCCAAGCTGCATTAAGCCTGTGCGCAATTGCTTGGAGCGCAAGGGATCTGCGGACTCGACCATGCGAAAAATTTCTGGAGCAAAAAATGGTAAGCCTGTGAATTGCAATTGCTCGCCTTCGGTGAGCGTATCACCCAATCGAAGTAGACCATGGTTTGGCAAGCCAATAATATCTCCAGGGAAAGCTTCATCCAAGATATCGCGTCGTTGCGATAAGAAAGATAGCGCATTATTGGTACGTACTTCTTTGCCATTACGACAAATCTTCAGTTTCATACCGCGCTGAAAATGCCCCGAGCAAATGCGCAAGAAGGCAACGCGATCTCGATGGGCTGGATCCATGTTTGCTTGAATCTTAAAGACTACTGCAGAAAATTTATTCTCTGCTGGGCTCACTTCGCGCTGCAGTGCTTTGCGTGATCCCGGTGATGGTGCAAGCTCAACCAAGGTGTTAAGAATTTCACGTACACCAAAATTATTAATGGCAGAGCCAAAGAATACCGGCGACTGACGGCCTGCTAGAAAGGCTTCACGGTCAAAGGCTGGCATCGCATTTTTAATTAAATCTACTTCAGCAAGTGCATTTTCAAGATCAGTACCCAGTCGCTCTTTTAAGGCGGGATCATGAATATCAACAATGGCGTGAGAATCTTCAGTCACGCGATCTTCGCCTGCCTTGAACATACGCATTTGAGAGTTAGCAATATCAATCACACCAGCAAAAGATTTACCCATACCTACTGGCCATGTAAAAGGAACGACTTCAATACCGAGTGCAGTTTCAATTTCATCCATGAGCTCCATGGGTGGCTTTACTTCACGATCCATCTTATTGATAAAGGTGACGATTGGTGTGTTGCGCGCACGGCAGACTTCAAGCAAACGCAAGGTTTGCGACTCAACACCATTAGCAGCATCAATTACCATCAATGCAGAATCAACTGCAGTCAATACGCGGTAAGTATCTTCGGAGAAGTCTTGGTGACCTGGGGTATCTAGCAGATTAATAATGCAATCGCGATATTCCATTTGCATTACAGAGCTGGCTACGGAAATACCACGCTGTTTCTCAATCTCCATCCAGTCTGAGGTCGCATGCCGGCTGGCCTTGCGGGCTTTAACACTACCCGCAATCTGAATCGCTCCCGCGTATAGCAAGAGTTTTTCAGTAAGCGTGGTCTTACCGGCATCTGGGTGAGAGATGATAGCGAAGCTACGGCGTCTTAAAACTTCTGCGCCGGGAGTGCTGGGGGTGGTGGTATCGATGGTAATTCTGCGTTTAATCTAAGTGACAGAATTATAGACGGGTAGCGCTGCTTAGAATTGCTCTTGGGGCCTTACAAAGCGCCATTTCCCGGGCGGTAGGGCGCCTAACGAAATTCTACCCATACGCACGCGTTTGAGGCCTAAAACTCGGAGGCCAACGATTTCACACATACGACGAATTTGACGCTTGCGGCCTTCGCGCAGAACAAAGCGAAGTTGGTCTTCGTTCTGCCAGCTGACTTGGGCTGGCTTTAAAACGACACCATCTAATTCCAGGCCATGTTTGAGGCGATCTAAATCTTTAAAAGAGAGTGCGCCCTCCACTCGGACTAAGTACTCTTTCTCGACGGGGCTGTTTTCGCCAATGAGGAGTTTTGCGATACGACCATCTTGAGTTAAGACCAGCATGCCAGTGGAATCAATATCCAGGCGACCAGCAGGTGCTAAGCCGCGGGTGTTAAAGCGTGGGTTACGTCCCTTATCAAGCGGGCTAGCAAAGTAATTCTCGGGAGTGATCAGCGAGGCTGCTGGTTGATACTCTTGCTCATCATCAAAGTGAGAGATAAAGCCGACTGGCTTATTCAAAATGACTGTAATCCGGGATGCTTGCTGCGCTTTAGCGCCAGACTGGAGCTCAATTTTCTGATGGCGAAAAGCTCGGGAGCCCAGCTCATTGACTACTTCACCATCGACTGTGACCAAGCCTTGCTCAATATAAGAGTCTGCTTCACGTCGGGAGCAAAGACCTAGCTCAGAGAGTAACTTGGATACACGTATTTTTTCTTCCATGACCTTATTATGAATTACAAGGCAATGAAGTAGGCATTCTGATCATTTTTTATATAAAAACTATATTTGACGGAAATACTTTTAATTGCTAATTTAACTGTAAGTCAAGTCATCATGGAATGATAAATATCCAAGGGAAGTGCAATATGAATAGTCGAAGATCATTTTTAAAAACCTCAGCAAAAGCGCTTGGGGGCCTCACATTTTGTGGATGTGGCTTATTGCATGCGGCAGAGGCGCAAAACAAAGGGCCTAGGCGCCTTACCCCAGTCTTTATTAATGGCAAACGTGTAAAGGCGATAGACGTACACGCCCATTGTCTTTTTCAGGATGCAATTGATCTAATGGGGGAGGATGCAAAGTCAGTGCCCCCTCCCACGAAGGGTGTGCCAGAGCATTTCATACAGATTAATGAGCGCATTAAGGCGATGGAGGCTCAGGGCATTGATATGCAGGTTTTGAGCATCAACCCCTATTGGTATAGGAAGGATAAAGATACTGCTGCAGAAATATGCAGACTTAATAACTTGCATCTTGCTGGGCTGTGCGCAATGCGGCCAGATAAGTTTGCCGCCTTCGCATCCTTAACAATGCAATACCCCGACCTAGCCGTCCAACAACTTGAGGATGCGGTAAAGAAATTGGGTCTTCGAGGAGCCGCTATTGGTGGAAGTGTCTTAGGCCAAGATTTTTCAGACCCTAAGTTTCATCCTGTGCTGGCGAAGGCTCAAGAGTTAAATGTGACTCTTTTCATTCACCCGCAAAGCACCCCTCAGTTAGCCCAAAGATTTAAAGGCAATGGTTGGATGTCAAATGTTATAGGCAATCCACTTGATACGACGATAGCTTTACAGCACTTAATTTATGAAGGTGTTTTAGATAAGTACCCACAGTTGAAAGTATTGGCGGCACATGGCGGTGGGTTCTTGGGTTCTTATGCGCCCCGCATGGACCATAGTTGTTTTGTTTCTCCTCAAAATTGCAACCCTGAGATTGTTCTGAAGAAAAAACCTACTGAATATTTAAACCAGCTGTATTTTGATTCATTGGTATTTACACCCGAAGCGCTTCGCCATCTAGTAGCCCAAGTTGGAGCAAGCCAGATTGTTATAGGAACTGATCACCCAATTCCTTGGGAGGAATATCCGGTTGAGCATGTAATGAATACTCCTGGCCTTAGTAATTCTGACCGTGTTGCCATATTGGGAGGCAATGCCGCAAAATTATTGGGGATAAAAATTTAAGCCCCAGCCGACGTACTAGTAAGGGCTAGCCTCATTGTGAGGTCTATTTTTAAAGCGCTTATGAACCCAATAGTATTCGGCTGGCCTAAGTCTAATTTCTTTTTCAAAAATGGTGTTGAGCCGTGCTGTATCCGCTTCAGGATTTTCGGTTGGGAAGTTTTCAAGGGGCTTGCTAATAGTACAAATGTAGCCAGCCTCATCTTTCTTGAGAGTAGTGATCATCATGCAGACCTGCGCCCCTGTGATTTTGGCTAGACGCGATACGGCTGTGATCGTATTAGTTTGAATATTAAAGAAGGGAACGAAAGCAGAGTCTTTGAGGCCTAAATCAATATCAGGCGCAATGATGATGAAACTTCCCTTGCGGATCTCTCGAATAAGCTCAAGTGTATTTCCTTGTCGATCAATCGAATTTCCACCGAAGCGATTGCGCCATTCAATAATCTTCTTGTTAAAGAAAGGGCTTTTCATTCTTTGAAAAAAGCCAGAGGTGCGAGGCCAACCTTTTTCCTTGGCAAGTGCACTCAGAATAATGCTGCCTTCAATGCCAATAAAATGCATGTTGACTAAAATACGTGGCTGTCTATCATTGAGATCAACCTCCGAGCGAACTTCAATCATATCGGCAAGCTGTTTTTTACTGCCTAGCCAAATAATGCTTTTTTCAACTAAGCTGCGGCCCAGTAGTCGCCAATGTTGCTTTCTGAGTTGATTAACTTCTGTTGCGCTTAGCTCAGGGAAGCAGAGCTCTAAGTTTTTCTGAACCACGTGATTGCGACCATTGGGAATGTGGGCTGCCAGATAGCCTAAGCCATAGCCGACAGAGACTAAAGTCTTGTAGGGAAGCGATACCAGAAATCTAAGGAGTGCTACCCCAGAATAGTTTGAAAAGTTCTTAAACAAAACTCAATTTATTCAGTGTCATAGCGAGATAAAGATTTGGCGTAGCGTACATTCATTTCTTCGGTAGAGCTAATGGACATCCCCAAATCATTGACTAGGCCGGTCTCAAGACGGTAAGTCCATCCATGTACCGTGAGGTCTTGCTCTCTAGCCCAAGCATCTTGAACAATAGTAGTTTCACAAACATTGACTACTTGTTCAATGACATTGAGCTCGCATAAGCGATCTTGACGTTTTGGAGATGGGATCACTTCGCCGAGATAGCGCTCATGTTTTTGATGCACATCCTTCACATGACGCAGCCAATTGTCAGCAAGGCCAACCCGTTTATCAGTTAGTGCCGCATGCACGCCTGAGCAACCGTAATGCCCCACCACCAAAATATGCTTGACCTTCAATAGGTCGATAGCAAACTGAATTACAGATAAGCAGTTCAGATCGGTATGGACTACCACGTTGGCAACATTACGATGTACAAAAAGTTCGCCAGGCAGCAAGTTCACAATATCGTTCGCGGGTACGCGACTATCTGAACAGCCAATCCATAAATATTCTGGCGCTTGCTGTGAAACTAGACGCTTAAAAAAATTAGCATCCTTGGCGATCATAGCTTCCGCCCACTCACGATTATTGGCAAATAGCTGGTCTAAGGCGTTGGAGTTCTTCATAATCATGGTTTGAGTTTAAAGTACTTTAATGAAGCCTATTTGGTTAAAGCAAACCCCCACCGGCATTGTTCTTGATCTGCACTGCCAGCCAGGCGCAAAGCTGACTAAGGTGGTTGGCCTACATGACGGCTGTCTCAAGATATCTCTGCAGGCCCCTGCCCTCGAAAACAGGGCCAATGAAATGCTGCTCTCTTGGCTTTCTAAGCAATTGAGGGTGCCGCAAAAACAAATTCAGCTCTTGTCGGGACAAAGTAGCCGCGTCAAGAGAGTGGAAATCTGGGGCTCAATCACCCCAGAGCAGATTGCTGAAGTATTAAGCCCCTAGTGCTTACCAAAATATGGCGTACAGAATTCCTAAAATTAAAACCCATTTGCCGATGTAATACACGCTGCGATGTTTTGCTTTGAGTTTTTTGGCCTGCGCCCTGAGGTGGTAAAAATACTTAAAGAGAACATTTACAAATCCCACCTTCTCCCCTTCAACATTCTGGGAAGAGGCTGCGCTCATGACGTAACGCCCAAACCAGCGATTTAATAATTGCACCAATTTCGTGTGAACCGGCCGCTCTACATCGCAAAATAAGACAATGCGTTGGTGATCTGTCTCGTTGGCCGCATAGTGGATATAAGTTTCATCAAACATCACGGGTTCGCCATCCCTCCAAAAATAGCGCTCATTATCGACATCAATAAAGCACTTGGGATCATTTGGAGTGACTAGGCCAATGTGATAGCGTAGCGAGCCCGCATAGGGGTCTCGGTGCCTTACTAGCGTTGCCCCAGGGGGCAATGAGGCAAACATCGCTGCCTTGATCGTGGGGATTGATTTGAGGATGGCAACAGTTTTAGGGCATTGGAGCTGCGCTGACGGCATTTCTTTGCCATACCAATAGAGGTGAAAGCGCTTCCAGCCTGTGCGAAAGAAGGAATTAAATCCAATATCGTTATATCCCGTAGCGGCTGCTATAGCACCATCTGCATTTAAGGCGAGAGCCTCATCACGGATGATTTGCCAATTATCTTGGAGGGGCTTCATTTCAGGAAAGTCCACAACTGGAATAAATGCCCCGGCCTTGGTTTTTGAAAACAAGTAAAGCAGACTATTAATTGGTGCTAAAAGTACTTGATAGTCTGTTAGGGAGCGAACTAAGCCAAATCGCACCTTTCCTCTAGAGTAAACGTAGAAAGCCGATACAACAAAGATCAGAAAAATGACGTGACGTAATTCCATGGAATATACCCATTAGCGTTAATACTAGTATTTTAATTTGTATGGAGCACTATTTCACCCCTATTTTCATAATGAATATGCTCCAATGTTAATTAGGGCTCTGGCAGGCCACAGGGAATGCACCTAATGAGTGCTGCAATGATGATTTGTTAAGGAAATTCACATGAATAGATTCGTAAAATGGCTTTTAAGCCTAATATTGATTGGCCTAGCTGGTTTGGCAGCTTATGCCTGGATTATGTTCAATTGGAGCTACGGAAGCGGTGAGCGTGCTGGCTATGTGCAAAAGTTTTCCAACCGAGGCTATGTATGTAAAACTTGGGAAGGCGAGCTAGCTATGGTATCCATGCCGGGAACCATGTCAGAAAAATTCCTTTTTACAGTGCGTGATGATGCTGTGGCACAAAAAATTAACGCTAATCTGGGCAAAAAAGTAGCCCTTAAATATGAACAGCATATCGGATTGCCTACAAGCTGTTTTGGCGATACTGAGTATTTTGTATCTGATGTGACAGTTATAGAAGAGTAAAAAATAGGCAATAAAAAAAATTTGCTGTGACGCAACTTTATTTTTGTAATTTTTTGTGGTTAAAATCATGTAAGCGCAGGTTGCGCTGACATCAATATCTATAAGGAGCTTCACTTGAACAAAGCAGAACTAATCGCAGCGATTGCTGACGATGCTGAGATCTCAAAAGCCAAAGCTGAATTTGCATTGAATTCTGCTATTGAGCAAATCATTAAAGCTGTTACTAAAGGCGACTCAGTACAACTGATCGGTTTCGGTACTTTTTCTTCCGGTAAGCGCGCTGCACGTATGGGCCGCAACCCAAAAACTGGTGAGCCACTCAAAATTGCTGCTGCTAAAACTGTTAAGTTTTCTGCTGGTAAAGCATTTAAAGATTCAGTTAACAAGCGTAAGAAGTAATTCTTGCTTTGTTGATGAAAAAGCCCGGCATGCCGGGCTTTTTTGTTTCTAGGGTAAATGTAAAAAATTGGTACACATGCCTAAGCTCAAATCTTAGCTTTGCACCAAGCGTCGATGGCGATGAATGCTCATCAAAATTCCAGCACCGAACCCCAGAGTCACTAAGGCAGTTCCTCCATAACTGATGAAGGGTAGTGGAACTCCAACCACGGGCAATAAACCACTCACCATACCGATATTGACAAAGGCGTAGGTAAAGAAAATCAGCGTGACAGACGCGCCCAGCAGGCGAGTGAACAGATTCGGCGCACTAGAAGAAATGGCTAAGCCTCGTTTAATCAAAGCGAAGAAAAGTGACAACATCACTAAGTTACCCAGTAAGCCAAACTCTTCCGAGAAAACGGCAAAGACAAAGTCGGTATGTTTTTCGGGAATAAACTCGAGATGGGCTTGCGTGCCCTGGAACCAACCTTTACCAAAAAATCCACCTGAGCCGATTGCAATCATCGACTGAATGGTGTGAAAGCCTTTTCCAAGTGGGTCGCTACTCGGGTCAAGTAAAGTGCATACTCGATGTTTTTGGTAGTTATGAACTAGCGGCCACACAACATCTTGGGCGCAGATAGTACTGCCAAAAATAATGATGAGGATGACTCCAAATGCGCCAATGCCTATGAATGGTAGGATCCATTTCCACGGCAATCCAGCAAGAATAATGACATACATGCCTGCGGCAAATACTAAGAGCGCAGTACCTAAGTCAGGTTGGCGTGCAATGAGCAGCACTGGAATCCCAAGAATGATTGCTGCCACCCCATAGTCCCAAGACTTTTGAATGCCCTCCCGTTTTTGGAAGTACCAAGCTAGCATGAGTGGCATGGCAATTTTCATGATCTCAGATGGTTGAATTACAAAACCAATATTGAGCCAACGTCTTGCACCTTTTTTAATTAACCCAAATATTGCGACTGCAATCAGCAGCGCAACTCCAATTCCATAAATCCAAACTGCAGCCATCTCTAGCCACTTTGGTGGAATGCGAGAAACAGTCCACATTACCGCAAACGAAAGGACTAGGTTGCGCAACTCATCTTCAAAGCGAACGGGTGTATTTTGACTTGCGGATAAGAAGGTAATAAACCCAATGCCTGCTAAACCAAGCAGAATATAGCTTAGCTGGCGGTCTAGCCCGCTGAAAATGCTCAGGAATATTTTCTTTATTTTGTTTATGGCGCTCTTTTCCATTCAGGAATCTCCTTTGGCCATTTACCTTCAAGATAAAAGTCAAGCGCTTTACGCGCAATTGGCGCAGCATACTGCGCACCAAATCCTGCATTCTCAACAACCATCGCAATAACGATAGTGGGCTTTTCTGCAGGGGCAAAAGCAACGTACAGAGCATGATCACGTAAAAATTCTGCTGTGGAGCTGTGCTTATATTCTTTCGAATTCAAACTGAATACCTGCGCTGTTCCAGTCTTGCCGCCAACTTGATATCCGGTACCTTTAAAAACGGATGCAGAGGTTCCAGAATTATTTACTTCGACCATCGCCTTCTTGATTATCTCAATATTCTCAGGCGCCAGATCAATTCGATAACTTTCCTTGGGTGTAGTGAGAGTGCGATTTCTTGTGAAGGGATCTTCAATTGCTTTTACTAAATGCGGCTTCATTACAATGCCGTTATTAGCTAAATTGGACATGCCATGTGCTAACTGCAAAATAGTAAATGCGTTATAGCCTTGACCAATGCCTAGAGAAATTGTTTCGCCTTCATACCATTTTTGTTGTTCTGGTTTTTTGAAAGTATTTTTCTTCCACTCGGTAGATGGCAGTACACCTTTTGATTCACCTTGCAGATCGATGCCAGTAATTTGACCAAAGCCAAATGGTTTCATGAAGTCATGCATCATGTTGACGCCCATATCACGTGCTAACAAGTAGTAGTAGGTATCGCAAGAATCCACAATTGACTTTTGCATATCAACAATACCGTGCCCACCCTTTTTATCGTCTCGGAAAGTATGATTACCAAATTCAAAATAACCTGGATCGGAGATCGTTTGTGATGGCGTACGCTTTTTAGTTTCTAAAGCGGCGAGCGCCATAAATGGTTTATAGGTTGACCCCGGCGGATAAATCCCCTTAAGCGGGCGGTTATAGAGTGGTTTCTGTGGCGAGTCATTCAGCTCTTTCCAGGTTAATGAGTCGATGCCCTCAACAAAGTCATTGGGATTAAAGTTAGGCTTAGAAACAAATGCCAAGATATCGCCAGTCTCAGGCTCAATCGCAACAAATGCACCCCGGAAATTTCCATAGAGTTGTTCAACTAAGTATTGCAGCTTGATATCAACCGAGAGGACCACATTTTTCCCTGGAACCGATGGTGAGCTAGAAAGTGTGCGCACGGGTTTGCCGCCTGCAGTAATCTCGACCTCATCGTATCCTGGCCTGCCTCGCAATACTGTTTCGTAACTTTGCTCTATACCAATTTTCCCTACATAGTGAATGCCCGGCAGAAATGAAGTTTGTAGTGCATCAGGATCACCCGCTTTGGAGTTATCAATTTCAATTTGCATGCGCTCGATATCTTGCTTAGAGGCTCGCCCAATATAACCAATCAGATGCGAGGCTAGCTCGTTATAGGGGTACTCTCGAAAGCTTCGGGCACGTATCTCGACACCTGGAAAGCGATAGCGATTCACCATAAAGCGGGCTGTTTCTACTTCGGTGAGCATCGATCTGAGGGGAAATGTGCCCATTTTGCGAGAATCTTCAAGTGAGCGCTTGAAATTTCTGCGATCTCTGGGAGAAATCAACACAATTTGAGAGAGCTCATCAATCAGTTCATCAACATTGCCTTTAACTTCTTCGGCATTGACATCTAAGGTCAGTGCCGAATAGTTTCTGCCGATGACGATTCCATTGCGGTCTATTAAAAGACCGCGATTTGCTGGTGCGGGAACTAATGCGATTCTATTGCTTTCTGCTAGCAGAGCGTATTTGCTATGACTCACCAGTTGCAGCCACACCAATCTCGTGACTAATAACAAGAAACAGACGGTAACAAATAGGGTCGCAATATGAATGCGCTCTTGAAACGAGTCGAGATCTGGTTTTTTAAAAGAAACCATATAATTTTTTAAAGCGGACGATTGTGATCAACATCAATAGGGCGACGTTGAGGCGATAACAAGATGCGTGTTGCTAAGGGCCACAGCATTCCCTCAATCAGCGCCTGAATGGCGCCGGTGAGCGCCCCCCAATAGACTTCACCACTTAAGAACCAATGGGCGAGTACCGGGAATAATGAAACCAGCAGGAAGATGGGCAGTAAATGCATTGCTTGGGTGAAAGCGCTTAGAGCAACGATTCGTCGGTGCCAAGAGATGGCTAGATAAGCCACCAATGAGTAGCTAAAAGCGTTAAGGCCCAACAAGTCAGAGTTATGAACATCCATCAACAAGCCAAGAATAAATGCAATTATTACGCCAACGTAGCGATGCTGGTGGATGTTCCAAAATATGATGCAAATAATTAGCCAGTCTGGCACCCAGCCATAATTTCCAATGGGTAAAAGATTTAGCAGTAGTGCGCAAAACAGGCTGAAATAAATAAATACCGCATTTACCGGGCGAAGAATATAGCCGCTTTGAAGGTCGATCATTGCATGCCTCGCGCACGAGTTTGGCGACGCCCTAGAGTATTGGTTAGCGGTGCATCAGGCTTGCTGTTTGCAGTAGATGCTTTGGCATCCCATTGCGGATCGTAAAGTAATGCCAGAGCCTGTCGGTAGCGGTTTGCCGGTGCAACTGGCACACAAAAGACGTTAGAAGAATTTTTATCGGCATTTCGTTCAATGCGACTAATCACAGCCACTGCAAAGCCAGGGGGGTAAACGCCATCAATGCCTGAGGTAATTAATACATCGCCTACCTCTAAGTCGCTGGCCACAGGGAGGTAGCGCAGTTCGAGAGGGTTGCCACGCCCTACACCAAAAACGGCCGCTCTTAAGCCATTACGTGCAATTTGTACGGGCACCGCAAAGTCACGATCCTCTAATAGAGACACTTCTGCAGAGTGATCGTAGACGCGTATTACTTGACCTAAGATACCCGAATCACTTGCAATGGGATTGCCCAGTTTGAGACCGTCCTTACTGCCACGATTAATCACAATGCGCTGAGAAATTGGATTGGGTGGATTAAATAGAATTTCGACTGGCAATGTTTCGAATTGAACCTGCTTTTGCAAATCCATCAGCTGCCGTAGATTTTGGTTTTCTATCAGCAGAAACTCAGATTGATTGGCAAGCAAAGAGAGCTCTGCTTGGCGCACTTTCATTTCTTGATTTTCTTTTTCTAGAGTTCCGCGACTAGTGAAGTATTCTGATGTCGCCTCAAACACATTGCGCGGCATCATCATCACATACTCTAGTGGACGTAATAACCAATTGACGTTATTACGAATGGGGTCAAGTGCTTTATAACGAAAATCGATCAACATCAATGCGATGCTGATCGAAAGACAGGCAATTAGTTTAACTAAAGCCGGAACGCCTTGTCTAAAAAGAGGTGGGGCGCTATGTTGCAATTCCCTAGTCGACGCTTAAGTCAATTACTCTTGTGAGAACACGCCGCCCAGCTTGTCCATGCGCTCTAATGCAATACCGCAACCACGAGCGACGCAAGTGAGAGGATCTTCAGCAACATGAATTGGCAGACCAGTTTCTTCTAGCAATAGGCGATCGAGGTCGCGCAATAGTGCGCCACCACCAGTCAGCATCATGCCGCGCTCAGCAATGTCTGATGCGAGCTCGGGTGGAATCTGTTCGAGGGCTGCTTTTACAGCAGTAACGATTTGATTCAATGGATCGGTTAATGCTTCTAAAATCTCATTGCTGGTAACAGTAAAGCTACGTGGAATACCTTCGGAAAGGTTGCGACCTTTCACTTCCATCTCGCGCACTTCAGCGCCAGGGAAGGCAGAGCCAATCGTTTTTTTAATTAACTCAGCAGTTTGTTCCCCGATCAACATACCGTAGTTACGACGAATGTAGTTTGTGATGGCTTCATCAAACTTATCGCCGCCAACCCGAACTGAACCCTTGTAAACCATGCCACCAAGTGACATCACGCCAACTTCAGTTGTGCCACCACCAATATCAACGACCATAGAACCAGCCGCCTCAGAGACTGGCAGACCTGCGCCAATTGCAGCAGCCATAGGCTCTTCGATTAAAAACACTTGTGATGCGCCTGCACCTAATGCAGATTCGCGAATAGCTCGACGCTCAACTTGGGTTGAGCCGCAAGGAACGCAGATAATGATACGCGGGCTTGGTTTGAGCAGCTTACTCTCATGTACCATTTTGATAAATTGCTTGAGCATCTGCTCAGTAATGGTGAAGTCGGCAATAACACCGTCTTTCATTGGGCGAATAGCCTCAATATTTCCAGGAACACGACCCAACATGGCTTTTGCTTCTTTTCCAACAGCCAAAATGGTTTTTTTGCCATTTGGGCCGCCTTCAGTGCGAATTGCCACAACTGACGGCTCATCAAGCACAATACCCCGTTCACGCATGTAAATTAAGGTGTTAGCGGTACCTAGGTCGATGGCTAGGTCATTAGAAAAGTAGCTGCGAAAAAAACCAAACATGATGTAGTGGGAAAATAAGTAAGTGTTAAAAAATATATTTATGAATGATACCCTAGCGCCCCATGAAACTAAATGATGTCCAGCGCATTGCGCACCTTTCCAGCCTTGACTTAAGTCAGGCAGAAGCCGAGGCGGTATTGCCTCAATTACAGGCCGTATTTGCTTTAGTCGAGGAGATGCAGGCTGTCGATACAAGCGGTCTCGCTCCTTTGGCCCACCCCATCCTCTTTTTGCGCGATTTAGCGCAACCCTTGCGAAGTGACACGGTGACCGAAGTAGATCAGCGCGTCGAAAACATGCAATCTGCCCCCGCAGAGCGGGATGGCTACTTTTTAGTTCCAAGGGTGATCGAATGAGCTGGCATCAAGTTCCTGTTGCATTGATGTCCAAAGCATTGGCCGCTAAAGAGGTCTCCAGCGTTGAGTTGACGCAGTACTTTCTGAGCCGGATTGAGGTCGGAAAACATTGGAATGCATATCTTGATGTGAGTGCTCACTTAAGTTTAGATCAAGCTTCCAAAGCAGATAAAATTATTGCCTCTGGTAAGGCTGGAAAGTTAACGGGCGTACCAGTTGCCCATAAGGACGTCTTCGTAACACGTGGCTGGAAGTCGACAGCGGCCTCCAAAATGCTCGAGGGTTACCTCAGCCCATTTGATGCGACAGTAGTATCTAATCTCGGGATTCCGGATGAGCTGAACCCAAACGGTGCTGGCATGGTTTGCCTTGGCAAGACCAATATGGATGAGTTCGCCATGGGCTCCTCTAATGAAAATTCAGCCTATGGACCAGTTTTAAATCCTTGGAATTCAGAATATGTTGCTGGAGGCTCATCTGGAGGATCTGCAGCGGCAGTAGCAGCTGGGTTAGCTCCAATTGCGACGGGTACAGATACAGGCGGCTCCATTCGTCAGCCAGCGGCTTTTTGCGGATTAACTGGTATCAAGCCTAGCTATGGGCGCGTATCTCGCTACGGGATGATTGCCTATGCCTCATCACTGGATCAGGCTGGTCCTATGGGCAAGACTGCTGAAGACTGCGCATTATTGCTCACAGCCATGTCTTCCCATGATCCGCGCGACTCCACTTCACTAGCAGATTCTGGAGAGGACTACGGTCGCTACCTCACACAGTCTTGGAAAGACGGAGATACAAATACAGCAAAACCACTTGAGGGATTACGAGTTGGCCTGCCAAAAGAATTCTTCGCAGAGGGTCTTGCTCTAGAAGTAGCCAATGCAGTCAATGCTGCAGCAAAAGCTTTGCAAGACTTAGGTGCGGAGCTGTTGGAAGTTAGCCTGCCCAAAACTAAGTTATCTATTCCAGTCTATTACGTTTTAGCTCCAGCCGAAGCCTCCAGTAATTTGAGCAGATTTGATGGTGTGCGCTACGGACATCGAGCAAATGAGTATCGCGACTTATCTGACATGTATAAGAAATCACGCACCGAAGGATTTGGTGCGGAAGTGAAGCGCCGAATCTTAGTAGGTACTTATGTACTGTGTCATGGCTATTACGATGCTTATTATTTGCAGGCTCAAAAAATTCGTCGCATTATTGCAGCAGACTTCCAGGCGGCATTTGAAAAATGCGATGTCATCCTAGGGCCAGTTGCCCCGGATGTTGCATGGCGCTTGGGTGAAAAATCAAAAGATCCGGTGCAAATGTATCTAGAAGACATTTACACACTCTCAACTAACTTAGCGGGGCTGCCGGCGATGAGTGTGCCTTGCGGTTTCAATACAAGTAATTTGCCGATTGGAATGCAGTTAATTGGAAACTACTTTACTGAGGCGCGCTTACTTCAAGTGGCGCACCAATACCAGCAAAATAGTGATTGGCATTTGCGTCAAGCAAGCGAGGTGGCATGATGCAATGGGAAATCGTGATTGGTCTAGAGACCCACGCGCAGCTCCAAACACAATCCAAAATTTTCAGCGGGGCGAGTACGCGTTTTGGCGCAAGCCCCAATACGCAAGCCTGTGCCGTTGACTTAGCTTTACCTGGAGTATTGCCAGTATTAAATCGTCAAGCTGTTGAACATGCCATTCGTTTTGGTTTGGCTGTCAATGCCAAGATTTCGCCGGCAAGTATTTTTGCACGTAAGAATTATTTCTATCCGGACTTGCCAAAGGGGTACCAGATCAGCCAGATGGATCTTCCTGTAGTCCTTGGTGGACATCTGGAAATATTAGTTGGCGATCAAGTTAAAGTAATTGAGTTGACACGCGCGCATATGGAAGAAGATGCCGGTAAGTCGGTTCATGAAGAAGGCTTCTTAGGTCCGCACGGTGAGGCATCTAGTGGCATTGACTTAAATCGTGCTGGCACACCATTGCTAGAAATTGTGACTGAGCCAGTGATGCGCAGTGCTGCGGAAGCAGTTGCCTATGCAAAAGCACTTCATACCCTGGTTGTTTGGCTTGGGGTATGTGACGGCAATATGCAAGAGGGCTCTTTTCGTTGCGATGCCAACGTATCTGTACGACCTGTAGGCCAAAAAGAATTTGGTACTCGTTGCGAGATTAAGAACTTAAACTCCTTCCGCTTTTTGGAAGAGGCAATTCAATACGAGGTGCGTCGCCAAATTGAATTGATTGAGGATGGTGGCAAGGTTGTTCAAGAAACCCGCTTATACGATCCCGATCGTCAAGAGACTCGCAGTATGCGCAGTAAAGAAGACGCTAATGACTATCGCTATTTTCCTGACCCAGATCTATTGCCAGTAGTGATTGATGACGCCTGGATTGCCGATGTGCGCAGCAAGATGCCGGCTTTACCAGCACAGCTTCGTGATCAGTGGCAAAGCGAATTTGGCTTGAGCGCCTACGATACACAACTACTCACGCAAGATCGCGACACTGCCAAGATATTTGAGGGGCTAATTGCGATTGTTGGCAAGTCTTTGGCAAAGGCTGCAGCGAACCTGATTGCAGGTGAGTTTGCTTCATCACTCAATCGCGCCGGAATCGCTGCTGCAGATGCGCCATTAAAAGCCGAACATTTAGCACCGCTATTAACCCGCGTAGCAGATGGCACAATTTCTAACAAGATTGCAAAAGATATCTTTGCAATCATGTGGGAAGAGGCTGTAGCAGGTAAAGCTATCAGTACCGTTGATCAAGTGATTGATGCTAAAGGTTTGAAGCAGATTAGTGATAGTGGTGAGCTTGAAGCCATCATTGACAAGGTGTTGGCAGCTAACGAAAAGTCGGTTGAAGAATTCCGCTCTGGCAAGGAAAAAGCATTTAATGCTTTAGTAGGGCAGATCATGAAAGCCTCGCAAGGCAAGGCCAACCCAGGTCAGGTGAATGAGCTTCTGCGTAAAAAGCTGAGCTAAAAAAATAAATTAAAAAATAAGCGAGAAAAAGACAGATGAGCGCAATCGATCCTAAGCAGGCCGAACAAGAAGAATTGGTAGCAGAGTGGTTGCGTGCCACCCCGGGTTTCTTTGAGCGTTACGCCAATCTTTTAAATGAAATTCGTTTAAAGCATCCTCACGAGGATCGTGCAATCTCCTTGCAAGAGCGCCAGATGACTTTGTTGCGCACACAGAATCAAGAGCTCAATCGTCGCTTAAGTGAGATGCTACATTTTGGCAGTCGTAATGACAAAACCCAGCAAAGCTTAGTGGCTTGGTTATTGCGTTTAATGCGAGCCAACACCAAGGCGGATGTGGAGTCTGCAGTGACTGCAGGTTTGGCTGAAGTGTTTGAAGTCGAGTCAGCAAAACTCTTGTCACCCAATACTGCATTTGGCCCGTGGATTGACACGCCATTATGTGGCTCAGCCAAAGAGCTGGCTGCAGCGAGCGTAGATTTGCTGGCGACCCAAGTGACTATCGATTCTGAGTGGCAAAGTATGGTCGCTATTGGTCTGCCGCTAGGTAAAAGTATTGGCGTAGCGCAATCGCCAGCAGTACTTTTATTAGCAAGCAAAGATGAGTCCCGTTTTACTGCGGATATGGGTGCGTTCTATTTGCGTCAGATTGCTGAACTCACCGCTGCAGCTTTGGATCGCATCCAGGCTTATGAGCCAAGCACCAGCTGATCCGCACCCCTTAGTGCAGGAGTACTTGCACGAGCTGCATGTATTAAGGCAGCTCTCACCGCATACGCTTAAAGCGTATCGCATGGATCTTGGTGAGTTACAGGCATTAGCAACAGATGATGCCGTCGAGCTGTTAAAGGTTACCAATGCTCATGTACGTCGCTGGGCGGGGCGCCTACATTCAAAAGGAAAGTCATCTCGCACGATTGCAAGGGCGCTTTCTGCTTGGCGTGGTTGGTATGACTGGTTGACCGAGAAAGATGCGCGTCGAGATACGCAGGCGGGAAGGGTGACTGCAAATCTAGTGGCCAATCCCGTCGATGATGTGAAAGCACCTAAGCGTT
Organism: Polynucleobacter sp. AP-Sving-400A-A2; assembly: GCF_018688155.1. Classification (NCBI taxonomy): domain Bacteria; kingdom Pseudomonadati; phylum Pseudomonadota; class Betaproteobacteria; order Burkholderiales; family Burkholderiaceae; genus Polynucleobacter; species Polynucleobacter sp. AP-Sving-400A-A2. Next base: position 1,980,757 of record NZ_CP061312.1, on the reverse strand, counting down.
TAAAGTCTTTACCAAAAGCCCTTTCAGTCGAGCAGGCGCTCTCTTTAGTAAATCAGGCCGTAAAAGAGGCTGAAGAAAAGAAAGATCTAGAGACGGTGCGTGATGCTGCGATCATTGATTTGTTGTATTCCTCTGGTCTGCGTTTATCTGAGCTGCTGGGCATCGATGTGATGCAAAGCAAGGATCGCCAGCATGAGTCTGCCGGCTGGCTAGATTGGGATGCTGCAGAAGTAACGGTTTTGGGTAAGGGCGGCAAACGTCGCTCAGTTCCGATTGGTGGACCAGCAATGCAATCCCTCAAAGTTTGGCGTGCTGCTCGAGACCTGCTTGAGCAGGCAGATGTATCAATGGCTTTATTTATCTCTGCTACGGGGGCACGTTTATCTCCCCGCACCGTTCAGGCGCGCTTACGCACCTTAGCCATGCGGGCAGGCCTTCCCACCCACGTGCACCCGCATATGATGCGCCATAGCTTTGCTAGCCATGTATTGCAGTCTTCTCAGGATTTGAGGGCAGTGCAGGAGATGTTGGGTCACGCCAGCATCGCCAGCACTCAGATTTATACCTCTTTAGACTTCCAGCACTTAGCACAGGCATATGACAAAGCGCATCCCCGTGCAAAAGCTGGTAAAGCTTGAAGAACTCGGTAAGATAGAAGGTTTCCCGTTTGGGGAATGCATTTATAGATTTTAATAGGATCAAAGATGGCGTTAATTCCGGTAACAATTCTCACAGGCTTTTTAGGTAGCGGCAAAACCACTTTGCTCAAACATATTCTGACTGAGCAGCACGGCAAAAAAATTGCTGTGATTGAGAACGAGTTTGGCGAAGAAAATATCGATAACGACATTTTGGTTCAAGACAATCAAGAGAACATTGTGCAAATGAGCAATGGTTGTATTTGCTGCACTATTCGCGGAGATCTGGTTGAAGCCCTGAATGAGCTTTGGGAGCAACGTCGGGATAAGAAAATTAGCTTTGAGCGGGTGGTTATTGAAACCACTGGAGTGGCTAATCCAGGCCCAGTAGCCCAAACCTTTTTTATGGACGATGACGTAGCTGACCACTATGTCCTGGATGCCGTAGTCACCTTGGTGGATGCCAAGCATGGCCCACAACAGCTGACTGAACATGAAGAGGCGCAGCGCCAAGTGGGTTTTGCTGATCAAATTTTCATCACAAAGACAGATTTAGTAACACCTGCCGAGGTGGATGCCTTGCGCAATCGCTTAATGCATATGAACCCCCGTGCCCCAATTCAGGGTATTTCTAAAGGAGTCGTTCCTTTGGATGCCGTCTTGGATCTGAAGGGTTTTAACTTGAACGCGAAGCTCGATATTGATCCTCATTTTCTAGGGCAGGACGATCATGATCACACTTCTTGTGGCCATGACCACAGCCATGACCATCACGACCATAGTCACGGTCACCATGATCATGCAGGCCATACAGACCGCATCCAATCCTTCGTTTTTCGTAGTGATAAACCCTTTGACCATAAAAAATTAGAAGACTTCCTGGGGGGTATTTTGGAGGTCTTCGGAGAGAAGATGTTGCGCTACAAAGGTGTTCTCTATGTGAAGGGTAGCAACCGAAAAGTCGTGTTCCAGGGTGTCCATCAGATGATGGGCAGTGATATGGCAGGTTTATGGGGTGCAGAACCCAAGCAAACCCGCATGGTCTTTATTGGGATAGATTTGCCCAAAGACACCCTGCTGGCTGGGCTCGAGGGGTGTTTGGTTTAGTAAATTTACAGTACAATCCGGCGCCACGACCAATAATGATAAATATTGGCTAAAGGGTAATAAAACTTTGGCAGAATGAAGCAATAATGATTTAGATCCATGGAAAGAATGAAATGACGGTAAAAACACCAACGAAATCTACGGCTGCAGCAAAGGCTCCAAGTAAAGCGGCAAGTGCAAAAGTTGCCAAAGGCGCCCCTTTAACAGAGGCTGAGTTGCTCAAGATGTCCGAAAAGGACTATATGAATGCCGGCCAGTTAGATTTTTTCCGTCAGAAGTTATTGACCTTAAAGGGCGACATCCTGAAGAATGCTTCGGAGACAACGGAGCATTTGCGCGAAAATATTTTGGTTCCTGATCCAGCTGATCGTGCAACGATCGAAGAAGAGCATGCTCTTGAACTGCGTACGCGTGATCGTGAGCGCAAGCTATTGAAAAAAGTTGAGCAGGCTTTAGCCCGTATTGAGTCTGGTGATTACGGTTGGTGTGAAGAGACCGGTGAGCCGATTGGCCTGAACCGTCTTATTGCGCGCCCAACAGCCAATCTCTCTCTAGAGGCGCAAGAGCGCCGTGAGCTGCGTCAAAAGTTGTTTGGCGATTAATTTACTAGACCGAATAAAAAAAGCAGCAATGACAACGCAATCCCCATCTATTAGTGACATCTCCCCCTTACTAAAGGCGGAGATTTTGGCCGAGGCCTTGCCCTACATTCGGGCTTATCACGGCAAGACTATTGTGATTAAGTACGGTGGAAATGCAATGGTTGAAGAGCGTCTGAAGGAAAGTTTTGCGCGCGATGTCATTTTGCTTAAGCTAGTTGGTATGAATCCAGTAGTAGTGCATGGCGGCGGCCCACAAATTGATGAGGCGCTCAAGAAGATTGGTAAGACGGGTACCTTTATTCAAGGTATGCGCGTGACCGATGAAGAGACCATGGAAGTAGTTGAGTGGGTTCTCGGCGGCGAAGTGCAGCAAGATATTGTGATGTTGATAAATCACTTTGGCGGTCAAGCAGTTGGCTTGACTGGCAAAGACGGCGGCTTGATTCGTGCAAAAAAGTTGCTGGTTGCCGACGAAAAGAAGCCTGGCGGAACTATTGATTTAGGTTTTGTTGGTGAGATCGAGGCGATTAATCCTGCAGTTGTAAAAGCATTGCAGGATGACGCATTTATTCCGGTGATCTCTCCCATTGGATTTAGTGAAGAAGGTCAGGCATACAACATTAATGCTGACTTGGTAGCTGGCAAGATGGCGGAAATTTTGCATGCAGAGAAATTAGTCATGATGACCAACATTCCCGGTGTGATGGATAAAAGCGGTAATCTTTTGACCGACCTGACTGCACGTGAAATTGATGGCCTATTTGCTGACGGTACTATTTCTGGCGGCATGTTGCCAAAGATTTCTTCTGCATTAGATGCAGCAAAGAGTGGTGTAAATTCAGTGCACATCATTGATGGACGAATTGAGCACTCCTTATTGTTGGAGATTCTGACAGAGCAAGCATTCGGAACGATGATTCGTTCCCGCTAATAGTTGAACAAGAGATATAAATATGCGTGATTCTTTTGACCCTACTGCATCAGAGATCGAAGTAACAGCTGCCGAAGAGGGTAAGACACGCAAGCGCCCACGTCCGGGTGAGCGCCGCCTTCAGATTTTGCAAGTATTGGCAGAGATGTTACAAAACCCTAAAGGTGAGCGCGTAACGACTGCGGCATTGGCTGCAAAAATTCAAGTTTCAGAGGCAGCACTTTATCGACATTTCGCTAGTAAGGCGCAGATGTTTGAGGGCCTGATTGCATTTATTGAGCAAACAGTTTTTGGTCTGATTAATCAGATTAATCAAAAAGAAGAATCTGGGCTTGCCCAGGCCCGTGGTATTTTGCAGATGCTTTTATTCTTTGCAGAAAAGAATCCTGGCATGACGCGCGTACTTTTAGGCGATGCCCTATTGCAAGAAGACGATCGCCTGCAAGAGCGCATCACACAAGTGCTGGATCGTGTTGAAGCATCTTTGAAGCAGGCGCTGCGTATCGCCCTAACTCAGGATGGGCCTTGGGCAAATGTGTCTCAGGATGAAGTCAGCATTCGAGCGACCATGTTGATGAGTTATGTTTTGGGCCGCTGGCACCGTTTCGCCCGCAGCGGCTTTAAGAAGCTTCCAACCGAAGCATCTGATATAAGCCTTCGCATTCTTTTGTCCGAATGAGCGAGCTACACCTCTCTAGAAATACTATCCACTTTGCCGAGCCCTTGCCTTTGCAAAGTGGCGCCATCTTATCTGGCTACGATTTAGTAATTGAAACTTACGGCAAGCTCAATGCTGATAAAAGTAATGCCGTTTTGGTTTGTCATGCACTCAATGCATCGCACCATGTGGCTGGCCCCAATCCAGACGATGCAAAAGATATCGGCTGGTGGGACAACATGATTGGGCCAGGCAAGCCAGTAGATACAAATCACTTCTTTGTGATTGGTGTTAATAATTTAGGCTCTTGCTTTGGGTCCACTGGACCCATGAGCATCAATCCTGCCACTAGCAAGCCTTATGGCGCTGATTTCCCGGTAATTACGGTGGAAGATTGGGTCAACACCCAGGCGCGCTTGGCTGATAAGTTGGGCATTCGCCGTTTTGCTGCGGTAATGGGAGGAAGCTTAGGTGGTATGCAGGCATTGGCTTGGTCAATCCAGTTTCCAAAACGCCTTGCCCACTGTTTGGTGATTGCTTCGACACCAAAATTGAGTGCACAGAATATTGCATTTAATGAAGTAGCTCGCAATGCGATTTTGTCTGACCCAGATTTTCATGGGGGTAATTACTACGAGCAGGGCGTAGTACCAAAGCGCGGTCTTAAGTTAGCTCGCATGGTCGGACATATTACCTATCTATCTGATGATGACATGGCAGAAAAATTTGGGCGCGAGCTGCAAAGACCTAGTGGCGAGTCCCAGGATTATCGCTTTAGCTTTGATGTGGAGTTTGAGGTCGAGAGCTATTTGCGCCATCAAGGCGACAAGTTCTCCACTTACTTTGATGCCAACACGTACTTGTTAATTACTAGAGCGCTAGATTATTTTGATCCTTCCCGTCGCTATGAAGGTAGCTTAAATCGCGCCCTAGCTGAAGTTCAAGCTAAGTTTTTAGTTGTGAGTTTTTGTACCGATTGGCGCTTCCCACCCAATCGCAGTCGCGAGATTGTGGAATCCTTGCTCAGCAATAAGAGTGAAGTCAGCTATGCAGAGATTGATGCGCCCCATGGGCACGATGCTTTCTTATTGGATGACCCGCGTTATCACAATCTGATTCGTGCTTATTTTGAACAAATGCTTGAGGTGAAGGCATGAAGCGCGCAGACTTTGCTGCAATAGCGAATTGGATTGCGCCTAATAGTGAGGTACTTGATCTCGGTTGCGGTGATGGCAGCTTCTTGGAGTATTTGCAAAAACAAAAACCCGTGCACGCTTACGGGGTTGAGATTGATGATGTGCGCGTGCTTTCTTGTGTGCAAAAAGGTTTGAACGTAATTCAGCAAAATCTTGAAGGGGGCTTGGCACTCTTTGAGAACAATAGTTTTGATACGGTTGTGCTCTCACAAACGCTGCAAACCATTCACGAAACTGAAAAGATCTTGCGTGAAGTGGTTCGGGTTGGCAAAGAGTCAGTGGTTTCTTTCCCGAACTTTGGCCACTGGTCACACCGCGTAGCTGTTGGCTTTGGCCGTATGCCAGTTTCTAAAAGCCTGCCTTACCAGTGGTACAACACACCTAATGTGCGCGTTCTCACAGTGGCTGATTTTGAAAAGCTGGCTTCGAGCTTGGGCTTGCAGATTTTGGATCAATGTATCTTGCATGAAGGGCGGCAAGTTACCTTGATGCCTAATCTTTTTGGAAGCCTAGCGCTGTTCCGCGTTCGACGTGCTTAGTACCCTTCAGTCCTGGCTAAAGGATTTTCGGGTTTACCTCGAATGGCCTTGCCTTCGAATGCTCTTTTTGGGATTCTCTGCAGGCCTGCCGCTATTACTGATTTTAGGAACGCTGAGCTTTTGGCTTAGAGAGGCTGGCATTGATCGCAGCACGATTGGTTACCTCACCTGGGTTGGCTTGATTTATGCGTTTAAGTGGATGTGGGCGCCTTTGGTGGATCGATTACCCATCCCCTTACTTTCAAGATCATTTGGCAGAAGGCGTAGCTGGCTACTTTTTGCGCAATTGTTGATTGTTCTTGGCCTAGTCGGTATGGCAAGTATTGACCCCAAGGTTCAACTGACACCGATTGTGTGGTGTGCACTCCTGGTTGCCTTTGGCTCTGCCACTCAAGATATTGCTTTAGATGCTTTTCGGATCGAGTCTGCAGATAGTGATCACCAAGCGGCTCTGGCGGCCACTTACCAAACAGGGTATCGATTAGCTTTAATTTGGTCTGGTGCTGGTGTTCTCTGGTTGGCTGCCCGCGCTGAATCTGGTATCGCTGGTTATGATCCAGCTGCCTGGCAATTTGCTTATCTTTGTATGGCGCTCTCTATCGGTGTGGGTGTGGTCACTACTTTGTTTAGTAAAGAGCCCGTTCGTATTGAGCTTGCAAAAGCACGCAATGCAAAAGCATGGCTACATCAAACTTTGATTGAGCCATTTGCAGACTTTATTAAGCGCTATGGTTGGCACGCTATTTTGATTTTGTCTTTAATTGCCATCTACCGAATTAGTGATGTGGTGATGGGGATTATGGCCAACCCGTTTTATGTTGACATGGGCTATACCAAAGATGAGGTAGCAGCAGTGAGTAAGGTCTTTGGTGTCGTGATGACCTTGGTCGGCGCCTTTGTTGGAGGCGTGCTCACTTTGCGTTTCGGCGTGATGCGGATTTTGTTTCTAGGTGCGATTTTATCGGCTGTTAGCAATTTGTTATTTGCTTGGCTTGCCACGCAGGGCCATGACTTGCAGGGTTTGATCTGGGTCATCTCTGCTGACAATCTGAGTTCTGGTATTGCAACGGCAGCCTTCATTGCCTTCTTATCGGCATTGACGAATATTCAGTACTCTGCAACCCAGTACGCCTTGTTTAGTTCGATGATGCTTTTGTTGCCAAAGTGGCTGGCTGGATTCTCAGGCGTGTTTGTAAATCACTTTGGTTATTCAAACTTTTTTATCAGTACCGCAATTATTGGTGCGCCGGTCCTAATTCTGATTTGGCTCACTATTCATTTCAAAGTGGTTGAATTTAAAAAGCACGACTCGCAGGTTTCTAAATAGACCAGTCGTAATCTACTGTCAGTGGGGCGTGATCTGAGAAGCGCTCATCTTTATACACAGCAGTATTCTTAGCGCTTGCTGCAATCCCTGGGGTGGTGATGTGATAGTCGATACGCCAACCTACGTTCTTGGCGTATGCTTGACCACGATTACTCCACCAGGTGTAGCAGGTATCAGTAGCCTCAGGCTCTAGCTTTCTATAAACATCTACATAGCCGACTTTACCAAACAGGTTTGTTAGCCAAGCGCGCTCCTCTGGCAAAAATCCCGAGTTCTTGAGATTGCCTTTCCAGTTCTTGAGGTCAATCTCATTGTGGGCAATATTAACGTCGCCACACAGCACAATCTCACGCCCTGATTTCTTGAGCTCTACTAGGTGCGGCAAGAAAGAATCCAGATACCGATACTTAGCCTCTTGCCTTTCTGGCGAGCTTGAGCCTGAGGGCATGTATACCGAGATGACTGAAAGCTTTTTGAACCGAGCTTCGACATAACGCCCCTCAGCATCAAACTCCTCATTACCATACCCATAGAGCACCTCATCGGGCTTGTGTGGGGTATAGATGCCGCAGCCGCTGTAACCCTTTTTCTCAGCATGATGAAAGAAGCCATGCAGGCCGTCTGGATTGAGGATGGCATCCTCTAGATCATCCTGCTGAGCCTTAAGCTCCTGCATGCAAACAAAGTCCGCTTTTTGCTTTACAACCCAAGGCAAGAAGCCTTTTTTGACCGCCGAGCGGATACCGTTGAGGTTGGCAGAAATGATGCGTAACATATAGGCCTATGAGCTCAAAAAATTCTAATCAAAATAACTTTATTCAATTTGCCCTAGAGGCAAATGTTTTGTCGTTTGGGGAGTTTAAAACTAAAGCTGGGCGTCTTTCCCCTTATTTCTTTAATGCGGGTGATTTTAATGACGGTATCCGTTTAAGGGCGCTGGGCAACTATTACGCCAACGCTTTACAAGAGTCTGGCCTCAAGTACGACATGCTCTATGGACCGGCTTATAAAGGCATTACATTGGCCGCAGCAACAGCAATCGCATTGGCTGATGCTGGTCGTAATGTGCCCTATGCTTATAACCGTAAAGAAGCCAAAGATCATGGTGAGGGCGGTTCATTGGTGGGCGCCCCAGTCAAAGGTAAGGTGGTCATCATTGATGATGTGATTTCTGCGGGGACGTCTGTGCGAGAGTCCGTCAAACTTATTCGTGATGCGGGTGCTGAGCCTGTAGCAGTATTAATTGCCTTGGATCGTATGGAGAAGTCAGGAACTGCTACTGACATTGGCGATAAGTCAGCAGTCCAGGCGGTGGAGCAAGAATTTGGCTTGCCAGTTGTAGCAATTGCGAACTTGGCAGATTTGATGGCTTTCTTAACCGCCTCCAGCAATACCGAGCTAACAAGTTACCTACCAGCTGTGAAAGCCTATCGCGAGAAATACGGCATTTAGTTCAATAGCAGTTCCAGGGGCTGCATAGCTCCACTCTTAGATGTTTACTTCGCCTTCGAACACGGTAATCGCGGGGCCAGTCATGATGACAGGCTGAGCCACTTCATTGATCATGCCACCCCAGGTAATTTGTAAATCGCCACCACGGGTATGCACTTTGACTGGGGAGTCGAGCAAGCCACGACGAATACCGGAGACGACTGCAGCACATGCGCCAGTGCCACAAGCGAGGGTCTCGCCAGCACCACGCTCAAAAACACGCAGCTTGATTTCCTGACGATTCAGAATTTGCATATAGCCTGCATTGACTCTTTTTGGAAATGCCGCATCCTTTTCGATTGATGGACCTTCTTCAAGAACGGGTGCGCTATCGACATCACCTACTACTTGCACTGCATGAGGATTGCCCATCGATACGACGCCGATCCAACTGTCGTGTGCAGCGGGGGTTTTAATAGGCAGTGCATAGAGCATTTCATGAAACTCTTGTTTGCTGGCTAAGACACCCGCATCGAATGGAATCTTGCTATGTTCAAAAATTGGCGCACCCATATCCACTTCCACCTGACCATCTTCATGAGATTGGAGTGTTAGTACGGTATGTGCTACTTCAACGCGTAAGGGATTCTTCGTGGATAGGCCTTGGTCAAGTACAAAGCGTACAAAGCAACGTGAGCCATTGCCACATTGCTCAACTTCACCACCATCCGAATTAAAAATACGATAACGAAAATCAGCATCAGGGCGCGTGGCTTTTTCAACCAGTAGAATTTGATCGGCGCCAATACCAAACTGGCGATGGGCTAGTTTTTGCCATTGCTCACGCGTGACATTGCTGAGATCTTGATCGATACCATTGAGCACAATGAAATCATTACCAGCACCATGCATTTTGGTGAAGCGTAATGTGCGCGCGGACTTATTTACATTCGTGCTCAAAAGAATTCCAATTAGTTATAAAGGCTTGGCTCGCCGGACAGCCGATGCTTAAAACGTTTATGTACCCAATAGTACTCTGCCGGCCTTTCTCGAACAAGGTCTTCAATGTATTTATTCAGGCGCGCGGTATCCGCTTGCACATCATCTGTTGGGAAGTTGGGAAGTGGGGCGCTGATATTGCAGATATAGGCTTTACGATCAGGATTCAAAGTGGTGGTCATGAGACAGACTTCTGCGCCACTGAGTCTAGCTAAGCGCGAGACTGAAGTAATCGTATTGGTTTGAATGCCAAAGAAGGGTACAAAAACAGAGTCGCGTGGACCGAGATCAATATCAGGTGCAATAAAAATAAAGTTCCCTGTTTGAATTTCTCGAATCAAATCACGTAAGCGGCTTTGTCTCTCAATGGATTTCCCCCCGAAACGATTTCTCCATTCAATCATTTTTTGATTGAAGAAGGGGTTCTTCATGTTTTGATAGAGACCAGCACCACGTGGCCAGTCATGCTCACTTGCTAAAACGGAGAGAGCCATAAAGCCACCTTCAAGTCCAACAAAGTGGGGATTAATCAGGAGTCGTGGCTTGCGATCACCTAAAGTAATAGCAGAGTTGATCGTGACGATATCAGTAATTTGTTTGCCACTACCAAGCCAAATACGACTTCTCTCGATTACGCTACGCCCAAATAACTTCCAGTGCTCTAGCGCAAGTGCATCTATTTCATCTTTGCTCAGATTTGGAAAGCACAGGCGTAGATTGGTTTTAACAACCTTGGCACGCTCATTAGGTATGTGTGCTGCTAAGCAGCCGAGACCGTAGCCAGTCTGAATGGTGAGGCCATACGGTAAAAATGCAAACAGGCGCAGTAAGCTCAGCGCTAGAAAATTAAAAACATTTTGTAACCAGATCATGTCGAATAAATCATCAATTTATTAACTAATTGCTTGGTGGTAATTCTGCTCCGCTTGGATGTTTGTAGCGGTTGTAGGCCCAGATGAATTGATTGGGTGCAAGCAGAATTGCATTCTCAATGGCAATATTCAATTCGGCAGCTGCCAGTGTGGAATCTTCAGAAAGCGGCTCTAGTCTCGTTGCTTGCATGAGCCAGCCTTTACCGAGCCCTTTACGTTTAGCGGTAAACATGACAACAGGTGTGTTGTTACGATTCGCTAAGCGTGCTGGCAGTGGAGTTGTATACGCTAAGCGCCCAAAGAAGGGTACCCATACGCCCTCACCGCCACTCGGAACTTGATCTGGAAGAATGCCAATAGCTTCGCCCCGAGTGAGTGCCCGCGTCATTTGACGAACACCATTCAAATTAGTTGGTACGAAATGCATATTGGGATAAGCGCGACCCTCTTCAACTACTTCGTTGAGCCATTCTTGGCGTGAGGGGCGATAGAGGATGGTGGCTGGGAAGTGCTGAGCCAATACGCGGGGAATGATTTCAAAGCCGCCTAGGTGCGGCGTAAGCATCACTAGGCCATGACCTTCATTAATAGCTGCCTCGACTAGATCCCAGTCCTGTATTTCAACCAGGGAAAGTACTTTTTTGGGATTGCGCCAAATCCACAAGCTGTCTGAGAAGAGCTGTCCTGAAGCCGCCGTGGCAGCCCAGATTTGTAGTGGGAGATGGTGGCTTTTAACGGCCGCCTCATATTGAGGGCGAAAAAATGATCGATATTGCTTGGATCCTACATAGGCCAATATCCCTAAGGCAGCTCCAATAAGCTGAACTAGGAATAAGGGCAGAACAGCTATTGCAGCGAGGATTAGCTTGAGAAGGAGTTTACGCACCCTCTAATGATATTCAATGCCGGCACTAGGGCCAAATTTCAGGTAATGCTTGATGAATAAGGCGTTTTTCGGATAGAATTCATACATCGCTGAGTTAAGGCAACTTGCAGGGCGATTCATAAATTCTGCTAAAGCGTCGCCGTTGAAATTCCTGGCACGTCGAGTTGTCCCATAGATCGTGTTAATTTTTAAAGGAATATGCAATGGCAAATGATTACTTCTTTACCTCAGAATCCGTTTCTGAAGGTCACCCCGATAAAGTAGCAGACCAAATCTCTGATGCCATCTTGGATTCGATCCTGGCTCAGGACCCAACTGCGCGTGTTGCTGCGGAAACTCTGTGTAACACCGGGCTAGTAGTTTTGGCTGGTGAGATCACTACAAACGCTAATGTGGATTACATCCAAGTTGCTCGTAATACTTTGCGTGAAATTGGTTACGACAACACTGACTACGGTATCGATTACAAAGGTTGTGCCGTATTGGTCGCTTATGACAAGCAAAGTCCCGACATTGCTCAGGGTGTAGATAAGGCGCATGACGACGGTCTGGACCAAGGTGCTGGCGACCAAGGCTTGATGTTCGGTTATGCTTGTGATGAAACTACAGAGCTCATGCCTTTGCCGATTCATTTGTCACACCGCTTGGTAGAGCGTCAATCTCAATTGCGCCGTGATGGCCGTTTGAACTGGCTGCGCCCAGATGCCAAGTCTCAGGTGACCTTGCGTTACGTGGATGGCAAGCCTGACTCAATCGATACCGTAGTTCTTTCCACGCAGCATGATGAAGAAATTTCTCTTGAGAAATTGCGCGAAGCAGTGATCGAAGAAATCATCAAACCCGTATTGCCAAAGCATTTGATCAAAGGTGCAATTAACTTCTTGGTGAACCCAACAGGTCGATTTGTGATCGGTGGCCCGCAAGGCGATTGTGGTCTAACAGGTCGCAAGATTATTGTGGACACCTACGGCGGTGCAGCTCCTCACGGTGGTGGTGCGTTCTCCGGTAAGGATCCTTCCAAAGTTGACCGTTCTGCTGCCTATGCTGGTCGTTATGTGGCTAAGAATGTGGTTGCTGCAGGTTTAGCAAGCAAGTGCTTGATTCAGATCTCTTATGCGATTGGTGTGGCTAAACCAACTTCGGTGATGGTGAGCACCTACGGCACTGGCAAGATTTCAGACGAGAAGATTGCGCAACTGGTATCGGAGCACTTCGATTTGCGTCCAAAGGGTATCGTCAAGATGTTGAATCTCCTGCGCCCTATATATCGTAAGACTGCTGCTTATGGCCACTTTGGTCGTGAAGAGCCGGAGTTTACTTGGGAGCAGTGCGATAAGGCGCCTGCATTACGTGCGGCTGCTGGCTTGTAATCTGCTTTCTAGGTAGTAAATTGGCAGTATGTTTTGTATTGAGGCGAAATATGGCGAAATTGATTACAATTTCGTCATACCTTCAAGGAGCGTTGCAAGGAATGCTGAGAACCAGTGTTTCCCCAGGCTTGAAGGGAGTGAACTCTTAGGTAAGCCCAGAGTTTGCTAATTGCAACTGCGCTCGCTAACCCATGATTCAATGGCTAGCGAGTTTCTACTCCAGCGTTGGATCGTATTTAGCTGGAGCATTCATGAGTACCGTTTCCGATTTAAACAACTTCGTAGCAACTCGTTGCGCTATTGCCGATATTTCTTTGGCTGACTTTGGCCGTAAAGAAATCGCCATTGCTGAAACTGAAATGCCGGGCCTGATTGCAATTCGCGATGAGTTCGCAGCGCAGCAGCCATTGCGTGGTGCGCGCATTACTGGTTCATTGCACATGACCATTCAAACTGCAGTCTTGATCGAGACGCTTGAAGCTCTTGGTGCTGAGGTGCAGTGGGCATCTTGCAATATTTTCTCTACACAAGACCACGCTGCTGCAGCGATTGCTGCTAACGGCACGCCGGTGTTTGCGATTAAGGGTGAAACGCTTGAGCAATACTGGGATTACACCCACCGTATTTTTGAGTGGGCTGATGGCGGCTTCACTAATATGATTTTGGATGACGGTGGCGATGCGACTTTGCTATTGCACCTCGGTGCACGCGCTGAAAAAGATCAAGCTTGCTTGAATCATCCAACGAGCGAAGAAGAAACGATTTTGTTTGCGGCCATTAAAAAGAAATTGGCGCAAGATCCAACTTGGTATTCCACTCGTTTAGAAAAAGTTAAGGGTGTTACAGAAGAAACTACTACGGGTGTGCATCGCCTTTATCAGATGTTTGCTAAAGGTGAATTAAAGTTCCCAGCTATTAACGTCAATGACTCTGTTACCAAGAGCAAGTTCGACAACCTCTATGGTTGCCGCGAGTCTTTAGTTGATGCGATCAAGCGCGCTACCGATGTGATGGTTGCCGGCAAGGTTGCAGTAGTTTGTGGATATGGCGACGTAGGTAAAGGTTCAGCTCAAGCATTGCGTGCTTTGTCAGCTCAAGTTTGGGTGACTGAAGTGGATCCAATTTGCGCATTGCAAGCTGCGATGGAAGGTTATCGCGTTGTCACAATGGATTACGCTGCAGATAAGGCAGATATCTTTGTTTCGGCAACTGGTAACTACCATGTGATTACACATGACCATATGATTAAGATGAAGAACCAAGCTATTGTTTGTAACATTGGCCACTTCGATAATGAGATTGATGTTGCTGGTATCGAGAAATACAAGTGGGAAGAAATTAAGCCACAAGTAGATCACGTGATTTTCCCAGCAGCTAATGGCAATCCTGAGAAGCGCATCATCATCTTGGCTAAGGGCCGCTTAGTGAACTTGGGTTGCGGAACAGGTCACCCATCTTATGTCATGAGCTCTTCATTTGCGAACCAAGTAATTGCGCAGATCGAATTGTGGAATGCCGTTGGTACAGATAAATATCCAGTTGGTGTGTATACCTTGCCTAAGCATTTGGATGAGAAGGTTGCGCGTTTGCAGCTTAAGACATTGAATGCTCAGCTAACTGCATTGTCAGATCAGCAAGCTTCTTACATTGGTGTGACGAAGGAAGGTCCTTATAAGACCGATCACTATCGTTATTAATCTGCTCCTTGCTAGATATTGTTCAATAGAGAAATAGAGACACAGGCCCAAGATCATGGAATTAAGCGTTGAATTCTTCCCTCCAAAAACACCTGAAGGTGAGAATAAGTTACATCTCGTGCGCGAGCGTTTTAGTGAAACACTCAAGCCCGCTTTTTATTCTGTGACTTTTGGTGCCGGTGGCTCTACTCAATCTGGCACATTAAAAGTGGTGAGTGATATTCACGCTGCTGGTGCAGCGGTTGCTCCCCACTTATCTTGTGTTGGTAGCTCGCGTGAGAGCGTGCGCGAGATGTTGAAGCAATACCAGGCTTTAGGTATTAAGCGTATCGTAGCTTTGCGTGGCGACTTACCATCTGGCATGGGTCAGTATGGCGAGTTCCATCATGCAAATGAATTGGTTGAATTTATTCGTATCGAAACTGGCGACTGGTTTCACATCGATGTCGCTGCCTATCCGGAATGCCATCCTCAGGCCAAGTCACCAGCAACGGATGTCGATTTTTTTGTACAGAAGATGAAGGCTGGAGCTAATTCAGCAGTGACTCAGTATTTCTATAACAGCGATGCTTATTTCCGTTTTGTCGATGAGGCATATGAGTTAGGTGTGACTCAGCCGGTGATTGCTGGAATCATGCCGATTACCAATAGTACTCAGTTGCTACGCTTCTCAGATGCCTGCGGCGCAGAAATTCCACGTTGGATTCGTTTGCGTCTGCAGTCTTATGGCGATGACACTGCCTCGATTCGTGCGTTTGGTGAAGAGGTGGTTACCGATCTTTGCGACCAGCTTTTAGTCGCAGGTGCACCTGGACTGCATTTTTACTCACTAAATCAGGCTGATGCGGTTTTAGCCATTGCTGACAATCTCAGTCTCAATAAGTAATTACTAAGCCTGACTCAGTCAGCATGGCATCTAAGGGCTCATCATGTGTTTGAGCTTGCCACTGCGCATCATCTAACTTTTGCCAATCAAAGCCAATCCCTACGCACAGTAGGTTTGGCTTGGCTTTACGTAATTGCGCTAAAGTGCGATCAAAGTAGCCGCCCCCATACCCCAGCCGCCAATAATGGGTTTTATCGCCCACCTTGGATTGCGACCAGCCAACGCAGGGAATCAAAATACAGTCTGGAGTGATTTGAGGTCTGCGGGGGTTATTGGGGTCGGGCTCTGGCACGCCGTGGCGGCTTGGAATAAGTAGGTCCCCCTCTTGCCAGGTATAGAAATCTAAATGCTTATCCGGGCGCGCAAAGGGGAGGGCTAAGGTTTTACCTGCCTTGCTCTTGGCCCAAGCTAACAATGTAGGTCGTAAATCAAGCTCATCTTGTATGGGGTAATACAAGGCAATGGATTGAACTCGGGTGTCATGGTCAGCCAGAAAACTTGCTAGGCCAGCCGAAATCCCTTCTTGAGTGATGGAATAGCTTGCGCTAGCCGCAAACTGTTTCCTTTGGGCTAGTAAGTCTTGCCGTAGCGATTTTGGAGAATTGCCGTGCATATAGACCATTATCAGGCGAAAATTGAGAGATATAGTAAATCGATAAGGTGTGACGGTGAAAAAGAAGTTTGACGTTCTTAGTGGATGGCAAAAAATTGTGGGCGGGATTCTATTTCTAGCCCTTGCAGTTTCTGCGCCCAGCATTTTTGCGGAAAAAGCCAAGAAAACCATTCCCACTAAAGAAAGTAGGATTGCAGCCTTTGAGATCACTGAAGGTGATCGTACTTTTATTGAGCTACGCGAAGCTGCTAAAAGAAATGACGTAGCTCGTGCACAAACATTAGCCGCTAGCCTCTCCAATTATCCTTATGACGACTATGTAGCTTATTTCCGTATTAAGCCCCAGTTATTTGATAGTGCTGGTGGCGCACGGGCTGATAGCAATGCAGATTCTCAGGTGGTGGCTTTTCTAAATCAATATCAAGGTACGGCTTTAGCCGATCGGATGCGTAATGACTGGTTACTCGTTTTGGGTAAGCGAAAAGATTGGTCGCGTTTTGATACTGAATATCCTAAGTTTGCTTTAGATGATGACACCCAGGTGAAATGCTATTCACTGCAGTCAAAATTAGCTCAAGGCGAGAATCCAACCAAAGTAACGATTGACGCACGCGCAATATTATTGGATCCACGTTATTTTGGTCAGGCCTGTCAAGAATTGGTACCTGCCTTGGCTGGTGCAGGAGGTATGACGCAGAGTGAAGCAAAGGCAATCGGTCGCGCTGCTAGTGAAATGGGTTTTGATACGATGTCCCGTCGCTTGGGTGGCGAAGATCCTGTTGCTGAGATTGTGAAGGCCGCTAAAGCGGATCCTGCAAAAGCATTTAAAGATTTTTCACAAAATGCAGCACGCTACAGCAAAGAGAATCAAGCCGTAGCTTGGGGTGTCATTGGTCAGTTCCTTGCAAAGAAATTAGACCCCAATGCAGATGATGCCTACCGTTTTCAACAAGAGCTGGGCTATAACGAACTGCTCTCCACTGAAGGCCAGGAGTGGAAGGTGCGTGCAGGCTTGCGCGCTAAGGATTGGACGCTGGTAAAGAATGCGATTGAAGGCATGAATCCTGCGGTACGTAGTAAAGATCCTGCCTGGACCTACTGGTATGCGCGTGCATTGAAGGCGGATGGACAAAATGAAAAGGCGCGCGAGAGCCTTGAGCTCGTTGCCGATCAATATAATTTCTATGGGCAGCTTGCACGAGAAGATCTTGGTAAATCAAATCATGTGCCCGCACGTACTAAGGTTGGTGATGCAGAAATCGAAGTGATGTCTCAGCGCAAAGGCTTTATCAGGGGTGAGCGTTTCTATGCCATGAACTTACGCTTTGAAGGCAATCGCGAGTGGAACTGGGAGTTGCGCAATATGACTGACAAGCAACTGCTAGCATCTGCTGAGTACGCCAAGCGTATTGGTCTATATGATCGCGTTGTCAATACTGCAGACCGTACAAAGCAAGAGCATGATTTCAGTTTGCGCTATCCAACACCCTATCGTGACGAGCTATCGCCGATTGCAAAGCAAATTGATTTGAACTTAGCCTGGACTTATGGGTTGATTCGTCAAGAGTCACGCTTCATTATGAATGCCTCTTCCTCGGTAGGTGCTTCAGGCTTGATGCAGGTGATGCCAAACACAGCAAAGTATGTAGCCAAGAAGATTGGCATGACCTCCTATACCAATGACAAGCTCTCTGATACCAATACCAACCTGACCTTGGGCAGTAATTACTTAAATATGGTTTTAGTGGACCTGGATGGTTCATGGGTGTTAGCCTCAGCAGCCTATAACGCCGGCCCCTCACGCTCTAAAACTTGGCGGGAAAAGCTGACCAGTCCAACAGAGGGTGCCATTTTTGCGGAAACCATCCCGTTCAATGAGACACGTACCTACGTAAAAAACGTGTTGGCTAATGCAACATACTATTCATCTGTAATGCATGGTCAGACACAATCTTTAAAGCAGCGCTTAGGGGTGATCACTCCTAAGGCGGCAAACGCTTCTGAGCTGCCCTAGTAACTTAACGAGATGGGATTTTTATGAAATATGACATTCTGCTAATTGGCGGTAACGGTTTTGTAGGCAGAGTCCTGGCTGCCCAATTACAAGCAGAGGGCTACTCTGTATTACTGCCGACAAGGCACTTAGCATCCGCACGTGAATTACGCATGTTGCCAAAGATACATTTAGAAGATGCTGATGTGCATGAGTTTGACTCTTTGCAAGAGCTTTGCTCACGAATCCAGCCTAGCGGTGCCGTCATCAATTTGGTAGGCGTATTACATGACAAGCCAGCAGAGCCATATGGAAAAGTATTCCAAGCGGCACACGTTGATCTCCCAAAAAGCATCATCACCGCGATGCAGATGAATGGTCTCAAGCGTTACTTGCATATGAGTGCATTGGGCGCGGATTCTCATGGCCCATCGATGTATCAGCGCAGCAAGGGTGATGGCGAGGCTGCAGTAAAAGCTAGCAATCTCGACTGGACTATTTTTAGACCTTCAGTCATCTTTGGTGCACAAGATCAGTTTATTAATTTGTTTGCCAAATTAACGAAATTATTTCCAGCGATGCCTTTGGCAAACTCAGGCGCAAAGTTTCAGCCAGTAAGTGTAGATGATGTAGCCAGTGCATTTACCAAGTCTCTGAAAATGCCATCGACGATTCGTGAGTCTTATGATTTGGTTGGGCCTACGGTCTACACTATGAAAGAGATTGTGGAATTTGCTGCGCTCAAAGTCGATACAAAATGCGTGATCATTCCTGTACCAGATTTTGTTGGTTATCTTCAGGCTTTGGCCTTTGAGTTTTTACCAGTTCCGACTTTAATGTCTCGTGACAATATTGCCTCAATGCAATTACCTAATATTCTGCCGTCAAACAGATTGGATGCTCTGAGTAAAGTGTTTGGCATCAGCCGTCGCACACTTGAAGGCATGAAATAAGTCGATGAAAATCTATGCAGTCGGTGGCGCTATTCGGGACACCCTCATGGGTTTGCCGGTGCACGACATTGATTATGTGGTGGTGGGCTCTAGCGTAGAAGAGATGATTGCTCAGGGGTATCGTCCGGTAGGCAAAGATTTCCCCGTCTTTCTGCATCCAGAGACTCAGGCTGAATATGCCTTGGCTCGCACAGAGCGTAAAACGGGTAAGGGCTATAAAGGCTTTCTGTTTTATGCCGACCCAACTGTCACGCTAGAGCAAGACCTAGAGCGTCGTGATCTGACTATTAATGCCATGGCTCAAGAGGTAGGGGTTGATGGCAAATGGGTGGGCCCCATTTTGGATCCCTATAACGGCCAGGATGATTTAGCATCAAAAATTTTCCGTCATGTATCCGATGCGTTTGCAGAAGATCCTTTACGCCTATTGCGTATCGCTCGTTTTGCCGCCCGCTTCCCGGAATTCATGGTCGCGCCAGAAACCATGGATGCCTTACAGGCGATTGTTCAATCCAATGAATTATCAGCACTCTCAGCTGAAAGAATTTGGCAGGAGTTAGCTAGAGGTTTTACTGCTAATAAGCCAATGCGAATGCTCCAAGTGCTGCTGGATGCAGATGCAGCCAAGATATTGTTACCCGCAACGCTGACATCCTCTTTGGCTAAAGAAGAGTTCCGCGAGCAGCTTATTGCACATTTGCATGCAGCAGATAACTGTCTAGAAGATCGCTGCGCTGTCACTCTCATGAATTTGTCTGCTGGTGAAATTCGCTCATGGGCAGCGTGCGTCAAAATGCCAAATGAGGTACGTGATTTCAGTGAAATATTTAGCGAGCTTAATTTATTAACTAAGCAGACAGTTGGGGATAAATATCAACCCTCTGATGTACTGGCATGGTTCAATCGTGCGGATGTATGGCGCAAGCCTGATCGTGGCCAGGCTTTATTAGATTTGGCTAAACGCATTGGCGACATTGTCGACACTGTAATTTTGGCAATGAAAAATGCTCAGGCACTCAATACGGCTGAAATTATTAAAGGCATTCCTACACAAGACCGATCCAATGGCGAAAACATTCGCCATGCAGTGGATGCCGCAAGACTCTCGGCCATTACTGCAGCACTAGCTAGCTAATTAATTTAAAGCCGGTTCCTGCCTCGCAGGCCAGGTAAGTCCTCTAATGTATGGTCTGGCAATATGTGGGATAGTTTCTTTGTGAATGCAAAGACCTTAAAGAGCTCACCCATCTCCGCTTCGGATAATAGTTTTTGCAGCGAATTAGAAATCGGTAAAAAAGATTCTGGATTGCTAGGGTCGCCAATCTCTAATGCGATATCGCCAATACCCGCGTCTAACAAATAAGATACCTGATTGCTGAGATAGACATCATCAACTTTTTCTTGTAGCGCACTACGTGCAATCTGTGACCACTCCACGTGGGTAGTCACATCAGATAGTCCTGGAAGATAAAACGGATCTTGAATTGCATGATGGCGATGGTGCGCCATTAAGGTTCCCTCTAGACGTTGAGCGTGATAGTACTCACTCTCTGGAAAGCCGTAATCAAAAGTAAGAAAGAGTCCAGTATCTAGATGTTTAGCTACTTGGCGCATCCAAGCATTAGCTGGTGCGTGGAGTTCGGAAACGTAGCCCTCAGAAAAACTTCCATTCACCAGTGTTTCTGGAAGTAGGGCTTGCTCAACAGGCTTACCTATTGACCAAGTAAGTCTGTTATTAATAACGGAAACACCCTGCCAATACCAAAAGCCATTTTGAAAAATAATGGCATCACAAGGAATGGCATCAATAACTTCATTGGCTAAGATAATGCCTTTGAAGTAACTGGGTAGGGAGCTGAGCCAGCGGCATTGAGTAGATAAATTGAGTTTCTTAGAGAGATGTTGAAGTCGCTCTTCTTGTCTTTGAGCTAGGTCGGGTGAGATCTCGATGATGTCGTAGTGATCCAGCATGAAATCAAGCTCGTGCAGTCGGCTGAGAATGGATTCGGCTAACTTACCTGTACCGGCACCAAATTCCAGAATCTGGGTGGGGATACCTTGATCCTGCAAAGCCTCCAGAATAGGTAAAAGCGTTTCCACAATAGCTGCCCCAAATAAGGGGGAGAGCTCAGGCGCGGTCGTGAAATCTCCGCCAGCACCTAATTTATGAGCCCCAGCACTGTAATAACCCATTCCAGGCTCATAGAGAACCATTTCCATATATCTTGAAAAGGGTATCCAGCCGCCGTTGGAGGCGATTTCTGCCATTATTTTCTGGCTAAGAAGCTCGGTATGAGCCGTTTCAAGGCTGGTCAAGGTAATATCCATAGCTCGCTAGTCTAAGAGAATTTAGGTAACTTGAGTTCAAACCCACAACCTCAGCAAAATAAAGCAGTTTTAGTGACCGGTGCTGCCAAGCGTCTTGGTCGAGAAATTGCCTTGGAGTTTGCTCGTCAGGGCTGGGATATTGCAATTCATTATGGCCAATCTGCATCCGAGGCCCAAGCCACCGTAGCCGAAATCCAGAAGTTGGGATGTAAGGTCGCAGCATTCAAGGCGGACCTCGCTAATGAGATGGAAATTAATTCTCTATTTACCGCAGTGCTTGCCGAGTTCGGTAACTTGCAATGCCTGGTTAATAGTGCCTCGATCTTTGAATATGATCGTGCTAATTCCGATACTCCGCTCAGTAGTCAGATTTTGCAAGACCACATGCAGGTCAATGTAGCCGCACCCATCTTGTTGTCTCAGTTGATGTTTGAATATCAAAAGGGCCGGACAAAGCAAGCAAGCGATAGTGATTTATTAACTCCTTCTGTAATTCAATTGCTCGATCAAAAATTAATTAATCTCAATCCAGATTATTTGTCTTACACATTATCCAAGTCTGCACTTCTCACTTCAGTTGAAGTGCTGGCGGTAGATTTTGCTCCGCACTTACGCATGATTGGTTTAGCCCCTGGTATTACCCTGACTTCGGGCGACCAAACCGAAGCAGGTTTTGCTGAGGCGCACCAGATGACGCCATTAGGAAGATCATCAAATCCCAGTGATATTGCAAAAGCAGCTGTATTTTTAGCGAGCTCTAATGCGATCACGGGCACCACCTTATACGTGGATGGCGGACAGCATCTATTGCCATCATTACGCGATGTGATGTTCAAAACAAATTAAGCATTTAATACAGAATAAGAAATAGTTAATAACGAAAGAATCAATACACAATTTATGAACACCATTCTTTCTAATCCAGCGCTTGCTGATTGCCGCCGCTTATTTCTACGTGACTATGAAATCTATATCAATATTGGCGTCCATGATTTTGAAAAGAAGGGTGAGCAGCGCGTTATTCTCAATGTAGACCTCTATATTCCCTTGAATATGAACACCCCTTCTCAGGATCTATTAGAAGAGGTGGTTGATTATGACTTTATGCGTGAGACCATTAAAGCGCGGTCTTCGCAGGGCCATATCCATTTGCAAGAAACCTTTTGCGATGACATCGTTGCAGCAATGCTCTTACATCCTAAAGTTATTGCTGCTCGCGTCAGCACAGCTAAACCCGATGTCTATCCTGATTGCCATTCCGTTGGTGTTGAGGTATTTCGGATGAAGCAGGATTAAAGAAATTAAAGAAAAAATTTAGTAGCCATGAGTGATATTCGTAAAGTTGTCTTAGAAGAAAACAAGCTGGAGAAAAAGCTGTGCCGTTTGGTTGGTCAAGCGATTGGCGACTTTGGCATGATCGAAGATGGCGATAAAGTGATGGTGTGTTTATCGGGCGGTAAAGATAGTTATGCCATGCTCGATATTCTGTTGAAGTTGCGCGAGCGTGCCCCAATTGATTTTGCAATTGTTGCTGTCAACTTAGATCAAAAGCAACCAGGCTTTCCGGCAGAGATTTTGCCGAATTATTTAAAAGCTTTGGGTGTCGAGTACCACATTGAAAATCAAGATACTTATAGCATTGTTAAACGCGTCATTCCAGAAGGCAAAACTACTTGTGGTCTTTGCTCTCGATTACGTCGTGGCATTTTGTATCGTGTAGCAGATGAGTTGGGCGCTACTAAGATTGCCTTGGGCCATCATCGTGATGACATCTTAGAGACATTAATGCTCAATATGTTCTTTGCTGGCAAGCTTAAAGGTATGCCGCCAAAGTTGCGATCTGATGACGGCAAGCATATTGTCATTCGCCCTCTAGCTTACGTTCCTGAAAAGTTACTTGAGCGTTATGCGGTAGACATGAACTTCCCAATTATTCCGTGCAATCTGTGCGGTAGTCAGCCCAATTTGCAGCGTGGCGCTATGAAAGAGATGTTGCGTGATTGGGAAAAAAAGCACCCTGGGCGTGTTGAGAATCTGTTTCGCTCGATGCACCATATCGTGCCTTCCCATTTGATGGATGGTGAAGCCTTTGATTTTAAGAGTCTTGAGATTTCTACAGAACTGTCGGGCATTGCCGCAAGATCTGCCGGAGATAAGGCAATTGACGAGACAGAAATTGATGAAATAGCCTGTGGAACCCTCATTCAGGGGTCTTATAATCCCTCTTTATGAACATCGTTATTTTGGCTGCTGGGCAGGGAAGGCGGATGAAGTCCGCATTACCCAAGGTTCTTCAAACCTTGGCGGGGAAGCCCCTTCTCCAGCACGTTTTGAATACGGCTTTAGACCTACAAGGTAAAAGCGCTAAAACTGGTCCTATCGTCGTTGTTGGCCATGGCGCTGCCGATGTAAAGCAATTCCTCCAAACTGCTAGCGAGCAAGATTCTCGTTTTGGCAAAGTAGCTACTGCCTTACAAGCTGAGCAAAAAGGAACAGGCCATGCTTTATTACAAGCCTTACCTAAGCTGGATGTGAATGAACCTACTTTGGTTCTCTATGGTGATGTGCCTCTGACAAGTAAAAAGACGCTCTCAAAATTAGCCAAATTGGCTGATGGTGTGCGTGGTCAAGATTCTGCATTAGCGCTACTCACTCAAAATCTGAGTAATCCAACGGGCTATGGCCGTATCGTTCGGGATATCGATGGTTCGGTAAAAGAGATCGTTGAAGAAAAAGATGCAACACCTGCGCAAAAACGTCTTCAAGAAATCAATACCGGCATCATGGTGTTGCCAACAAACTCACTCAAGAGATGGTTAAAGTCTTTGCGTGCAAGCAATGCCCAAGGTGAATACTATTTAACTGATGTGATTGCCATGGCAGTCAAAGATGGCGTACCTATTCGTACTGCACAAGCTGATGCTGAATATGAAATTGTTGGCGTTAACAGTCACGATCAGTTGGCCGCATTAGAGCGAGTACATCAACTCAATCAAGCAAATGTATTAATGGATGCCGGTGTTTCTTTGGCTGATCCAGCGCGCATCGATATTCGTGGAACGCTAGAGTGCGGTACGGATGTCTTTATTGATGTTGGTTGTGTATTTGAGGGTTGTGTCACTTTGGCTGCGGGCGCAAAAGTGGGTCCGTACTGCATTATTCGTAATAGCGTGATTGGTAAGAATGTCACGATTCATCCCTTCAGCCATATTGATGGTGCGAAAGTTGGTACAAATTCATTAATTGGGCCCTATGCTCGTTTGCGTCCTGGTGCAGATTTGTCTAATGATGTACATATTGGCAATTTTGTCGAAGTGAAGAACAGCAAAATCGCTGCAAACAGTAAGGCTAATCACTTAGCTTATGTGGGTGACTCCATCGTGGGTTCTAGAGTTAATATCGGTGCCGGTACGATTACTTGCAACTACGATGGTGTCAATAAACACCAAACGATTATTGAGGACGATGTCTTCATTGGCTCTGATACTCAGCTAGTTGCCCCAGTACGCGTAGGCCGCGGCGCTACCCTAGGTGCTGGTACAACCCTGACTAAGGATGCACCTCCGAATCAGTTGACAGTGTCACGTGCTAAGCAAATCTCTTTACAGTGGCAGCGACCAGTAAAGAATGAAAAGAATACGGTGATAAAGAAAGTAGATGCAAAGAAAGTAGCTGCAAAAAAATCCGTGAAGGCTAAAAAATAATGTGCGGAATTGTTGGCGCGGCATCACATAACAATATTGTTGAAGTCTTAATTGAAGGCCTACGTCGCCTTGAGTACCGCGGCTATGATTCTTGTGGCTTTGCCGTCATTAATGGAGCTGATGACAAGCATCCAATTGAGCGTGCACGCACTACTGCTCGTGTCTCTGAGTTGGCGGAGCAGGGCAGAGAATTTCATGGCACCCTAGGTATTGCACATACTCGTTGGGCAACACATGGCAAGCCAGATACACAAAATGCCCACCCCCATATCTCTGGGGGTTTGATTGCGGTTGTTCATAACGGCATTATTGAAAACTACGAATCATTACGTACTGAGCTGAAATCCGCAGGCTATATATTTACTTCAGAAACGGATACTGAAGTCATTGCGCATTTAATTCATCAAGCTTATGTATCCAGTAAGCAAGTAGATTTAGTTGCTGCAGTCCGTTCCGTATTGCCGCGACTTCATGGTGCTTATGCGATTGGCGTGATTGCACAAGATCGCCCAGATGTTTTGCTAGGGGCGCGAGTAGGGTCACCCTTAGTCGTAGCCCTTGGCGAGCATGAAAACTTCCTTGCTTCTGATGCTTTAGCGCTTGCAGGTCGAGCGCAATCCATGATGTATTTAGAGGAGGGCGATGTTGCCGTTCTCAAAGCAGAGAGTGTTGAGATCATTGATCAGGCAGGAAAGACGGCGCAGCGAGAGCAAAAGCCGATGCCCGCTCAGGCTGACTCAGTAGATCTTGGGCCATATCAGCACTACATGCAAAAAGAGATTTTCGAGCAACCTAGAGCTATTGGCGACACGCTTGCCAATATCGCTAGCTTTGGCCCGGAACTCTTTAAAGCCGATTCCGAACAGTGGAATAAGTTTGATCAAATTTTGATCTTGGCTTGCGGCACCAGCTACTACTCTGCCTGTGTTGCTAAATACTGGTTAGAAGATTTGGCCGGCATTCCGACCCAGGTTGAGATTGCTAGTGAATATCGCTATCGCACAACCGTACCTAATCCCAATACATTAATTGTGGTGGTCTCCCAGTCTGGTGAGACTGCAGATACTCTGGCAGCTTTACGCCATGCGCAAGCGCTGGGGCATCAATACACTCTCGCGATTTGTAACGTGGCCTCTAGCGCTATGGTTCGTGAAACCAATTGGAGTTTCCTAACCAAGGCTGGCACCGAGATTGGCGTAGCTTCTACTAAAGCATTTACAACTCAGCTAGTCGCTCTTTATCTATTGGCTGTTTCATTGGCTAAGCGCGCAGGAAGGGTCAGTTCTGAGCAAGAGAAAGAACTCTTACGTGACTTGCGCCATTTGCCAAAAGCATTACATGCGGTGTTGGCACTTGAGCCACAGATCATGGCTTGGAGTACAGCATTTGCTAAGTGCGAAAACGCTTTATTCCTAGGGCGCGGAATGCACTATCCGATTGCTCTTGAAGGCGCTCTCAAATTAAAAGAGATTTCATATATTCATGCTGAAGCCTATCCAGCAGGTGAATTAAAGCATGGACCACTTGCACTCGTTACCGAGAAGATGCCAGTGGTTACTGTAGCCCCTAAAGATGACTTATTAGAAAAGCTCAAGTCGAATATGCAGGAAGTTAAAGCCCGTGGTGGCAAGCTTTATGTTTTTGCTGACCAGGATTCCGAGATTACTAGCAGTGAAGGTATCAATGTGATTCGTTTGCCTGAGCACTACGGCAATCTCTCGCCGATCTTGCATGTAGTTCCGCTACAACTCTTGGCGTATCACACAGCTTGTGCCTTGGGCACTGATGTTGATAAGCCTCGTAACTTAGCAAAGTCAGTTACGGTGGAGTAATCCCAAGAGCATGAAAAAAGTAATCGGCATTCAAGGCAATGATCAGGGTCACTGGGTTGGCGATGGCTTTCCTGTGCGTACCTTGTTCTTCTATCAAGATCTAGGCAAGCAAATGAGTCCATTCTTGATGCTGGACTATGCGGGTCCAGCAGAGTTTGCCTCAACTACTGAACGTAAGGGGGTGGGCTCGCATCCCCATCGTGGTTTTGAAACTGTCACGATTGTTTACGAGGGTGAGGTGGCTCATAAGGATTCCACAGGTCAGGGTGGCACCATTGGTCCTGGCGATGTGCAGTGGATGACTGCCGGCTCCGGCATCCTGCATGAAGAGTTTCATTCTGAAGGATTTGCCAAAAACGGGGGCACTTTGAACATGGTGCAGTTGTGGGTCAATCTACCGGCAAAACTGAAGATGACCAAGCCAGGCTATCAAGCCATTTTGGATAAACAGATTCCTACAATTGACTTGAAGGGTGGGTCTGGGCAAGCTCGCATCATCGCTGGAGAGTTCGATGGCCATCAAGGCCCTGCTCGTACATTTACCCCTATGCACGTGATTGACCTGAAGTTGAGGAAGGGTTCCACAAGTATTCCAGTTCCTGAGGGTTGGAATGTATCTTTAGTCGTACTTAAGGGTGCTATTGAAGCGGGTGAGGGGATAGTCGCCAAGGATGCTCAAATGTTGATGTTTAGCAATCAAGGTCAGAATATTCAAGTGAATGTGCTGGAGGACTCTATTGCCCTCCTACTGAGCGGCGAACCCATTGGTGAACCTATTGTTGGCTATGGACCATTTGTTATGAATACCAAAGAGGAGATTGCTCAGGCAATGCAGGATTTCAATAGCGGAAGCTTTGGAAGAATTGCTCACTAAGAAGATGCCAGGGGTATAAAAAATCCGTTTGACTTCTGTGTTTAGCTGTGTACAAAATTCATTATTTAAATCAAGGTGTTACACAGACTGGTTTAGAAAAGTGTGTTCAAATATCTGCTATAGAAAAGGATGTTTGTCACAGTTCATGCCCGGCTTCAAAGAATTCTCTTGCTTGCGTTTACTTCCGCTTATTTTTGCGGGATTTCTTTCTGCATGCGCAGTAGGTCCAGACTTCAAGCAACCTGAAGCTCCGAATACACCTAGGTATACCGAAACCACCCTTTCTCAAACACTAGCTACGGCGCCAGGAGTTCCAGGGGGCACGGCGCAAGAGTTTATTGAAGCTGCCGATATTGAGGCTCAGTGGTGGGAGTTATTTAAGTCTCCCGAACTAGATGCCCTCATTAAAAAGGCTCTGCAGCAGAACCCTAATTTAGGTGCAGCCGATGCTGCACTTCGTGCGAGCCAAGAAAATGTCAATGCCCAAATTGGCGGACAGTATTTCCCAGCTGTTGGTTTAAATGGCGGTGCTACACGGCAATTACAACCTGCCGCAATTTATGGCTTGCCTTTCGGATCTGACACTTACAACCTTTATAACGCTTCTGTAAACGTGACCTACAAGCTCGACGTCTTTGGTGGCGCACGCCGCGCAGTTGAGAGCGCTAGAGCAAAAGAGGAAATTGCGCAGTTTCAGCTAGAAGGCGCCTATCTTTCTTTGACGGCCAATATTGTTACTGGTGCGGTACGAGAAGCGGCTTTGCGAGCACAGATGCAAGCTACAGAAGAAATTCTGAAAGCGCAAACAAACTTAGCCGAAGTTACCGAAAAGCAATTAGCAATTGGTACAGTCTCTCGAGTGGATGTGACCTCACAAAGAACCTTGGTCTCTAACTCGCAAGTCGATTTATTTACCTACGAACGCAATCTTTCATTTGCGCGTAATCAGCTGGCAGTGTTAGTGGGCGATTTACCTAGTAATGCCAACATCACCAAGTTTGACTTGAAGTCCTTGCATTTGCCAGAGAAGTTGCCACTCTCTGTGCCATCGAGCTTGATACGTCAGCGCCCAGATGTCCGTGCAGCAGAGGCGCAACTCAAGGCCACCAATGCTTTAGTAGGTGTTGCTACGGCCAATTTATTGCCACAATTTAATATCACTGGTGCTATTGGCTCCGCAGCATTAACAAGCTCAGCCTTGTTTGGGCCGAATGCCACTCTATGGTCTATTGCTGGCGGTATCTTTCAGCCACTCTTTCAGGGTGGGCAGTTATTAGCTCAACGCCGTGGTGCGATGGCTAACTACGAACAAGCAGTTTTTCAATATCAAGCTACTGTACTCAAAGCTTTTCAAGAAGTGGCTGACTCCTTACGTGCTTTAGAAACAGGCGCTCAAGCATTAAAGTCTGCATCGGATGCTGAACGCTACGCTTATGAAACTTTGGATTTGGTGCAGCAGCAATACAAGCTGGGCACTGCTAGCTACCTGGCTGTTCTCTATTATCAAAATCAATATCAAATTGCTAAAGTCAAATCGGTTTCTGCGCAAGCAACTCGGTTCTCTGACACAGCAGCATTATTTGCAGCATTGGGCGGCGGCTGGTGGAATCGCACCGGCCCAGCCTTTCAACCAAAAGCCATAGCGAACAAAGATCAAAATGAAACTTCTGGAAACAATTAAAACCAAAGTAATTGCAGCAGCACTTGCCTTGTGGGCCTGGATGTGTGCGAAAGCGATCGAGTGGAAACTTCGCGAGAGACTCATTGCTCTTTGGGAAAAAATAAAGGGATTTTGGCTGCGCTTGCGCGAACGGTTCATGCGTAGCAAGATCAATGCAAAACTGCAGTCTATGACTCCTTTGGGTCGTCGTATGACCATGATGTTGTGCGGTGTATTTTTGTTACTAGGTTTGATTTTTGGATTTAATCAACTCAAGACCGCCATGATTAAGTATTTCATTGGGGGTATGGGCTTGCCACCAGCATCGGTTTCTACGATGGTTGTGGAAACTTCAGTATGGCAACCCAAGTTATCTAGCGTTGGTAATGTGCGTGCGTTTAGAGGTGTAGATCTCAGCACTGAAATTGGTGGCTTAGTTCAAAACGTATCTATTAAATCCGGCATGGATGTTAAAGAAGGTGAGTTACTTATTAAATTGAATGATGCTTCTGATGTTGCCCAGCTTAATTCTTTAAAAGCATTGGCAGATTTGGCTCAAGTAATTAATGAGCGCGATAGACAGCAGCTAGAAATTCAGGCAATTAGTAAGAATGTATTTGATACTAGTAAAGCGGATGCAAAGTCTAAGCAGGCTCAGGTAGAGCAGCAAACGGCTTTAGTTGCTAAGAAAAATTTAAAGGCCCCTTTCGGTGGGCGCGTTGGTATTGTGATGATCAACCCGGGTCAGTTTGTGAACCCAGGTGATAAGTTGCTTACCCTTCAAACCTTGGATCCCATTTTTGTAGACTTCAATCTCCCGCAAAGTAACGCTGAGCAGATACAGGTTGGACAAGAAATTGTGGTGACGACCGATGCATTCAAGGGTGCAAGCTTTACTGGCAAGATTACTGCCGTCAGCCCGAAGGTCGATACGAATACACGTAATATTCAGATTGAGGCTCAGTTAGCCAACCCAGATAAAAAGATCTTGCCGGGCATGTTTGCTAATGTGAATATCAAGTTAGGCGATCAGGTGAAGATGCTCACTTTGCCGCAGACGGCTGTGACCTATAACCCGTATGGCTCAACAGTCTTTATTGCTAAGCCAACTGGTAAAAAAGATAAGCAGGGCAAGCCAGCACTGGAGGCTCAACAAGTATTTGTGACTACTGGGCCGACACGCGGAGATCAGGTAGCGATTCTAAAAGGGGTTGAAGAGGGTGCGACAGTGGTTACTAGCGGCCAACTCAAGTTAAAGAATGGAACACCGCTGATTGTGAATAACAAGGTGTTACCAGCGAATTCACCTAACCCACAGCCACAGGAATAAGTCCTAAATGAATTGGACTGACATATTTATTCGTAGGCCAGTGCTCTCGCTGGTGGTGAGTGCACTCGTCCTAGTATTTGGTTTAAAGGCGGTAGGTTCCTTGCCAGTGAATCAATACCCGCAAACCCAAAATGCTATTGTGACGATTACAACGGCCTACTATGGCGCTGATCCAGAGACGATTGCAGGATTTATTACACAGCCTTTAGAGACGGCGATTGCCCAGTCTCAAGGTATTGATTATTTATCCTCGATGAGCGTGAGTGGTCTCTCAACCATCACTGCCACCCTCAAGCTGAACTACGATTCCAATGCGGCATTGACGCAGATCCAGACCCAAATTAGTTCGGTTAAGAATCAACTGCCACCGCAAGCTCAGCAGCCTGTATTGACTGTACAAATTGGTCAATCGACTGCGGCCATGTACATGGGTTTTTATAGTGACGATATTCCAAACAACGCGATTACTGATTACCTGTTGCGGGTAGTTAAGCCAAAGCTAGACTCTATAGACGGTGTTCAGAACGCAGAAATTACTGGCGGCAGAAAGTTTGCTTTACGTGCTTGGCTCGATCGCGAGAAGATGGCTGGCCTCGGTGTGGGCGCGGATGATGTCTATAGTGCTATGGCAGCCAACAACTACTTATCCGCAGTTGGCAGCACCAAAGGCGACATGGTCGCAGTGGACTTGGTGGCGGGTACTGATTTGCATACGCTTGATGAGTTCCGCAAGTTGGTCATCAAAAAAGACGGCATCAATATTGTCTATTTGGATCAAGTAGCTAGCGTCACTATGGGCTCTGAGGATTACAACACTAACGTTGCATTTAGCGGTAAGAGGTCGGTATTCATCGCCATCAAGGTGGCGCCACAGGCCAACTTGCTCGATGTGGCAGCACGGGTTCGTGCTGCCGTGCCAGAGATTCAGAAGCAGTTACCAACCGGCATGTCTGGGAAGGTGGTGTACGACTCCACTAAGTTCATTACTACCTCGATTGATGAAGTGGTGGCGACATTATTAGAAGCGCTATTAATTGTGACAGTGGTGATCTATCTTTTCTTAGGTAGTGCACGTGCAGTAGCAGTACCGGTGATTGCGATGCCACTTTCTTTGATTGGTACATTCTTCTTAATGCAGGTCTTGGGTTATTCCATTAATTTGCTGACGCTACTTGCTCTGGTCTTAGCAATTGGTTTGGTGGTCGACGATGCCATCATTGTGGTCGAGAACGTAGACCGCCACATGAAGGAAGGTAAGTCTCCATTGGAGGCCTCACTAATTGCTGCGCGTGAGTTGGGCGGCCCTATTTTGGCTATGACCATTGTGCTGATTGCAGTTTATATTCCGATTGGTTTTCAGGGTGGGTTAACGGGCGCGCTTTTTACAGAATTTGCTTTTACTTTGGCCAGCGCAGTTGCAGTATCGGGGTTGATTGCTTTAACGCTTTCTCCGATGATGTGTTCACGTATCTTTACTGAAGAACAAGAGGCCTCAGCGTTTGTTCAAAAAATTGACCGTATTTTTGAAAAAGTCCACCACAGCTATCAAACCACTTTGCGCGAGCTCTTGAGCACTTGGCAGGTCATTATTGTGATGGGTGTGATTTTGTTAGGTGGTGTGGCTTATCTTTACTCCACTGCGCGTTCTGAATTAGCGCCAACAGAAGATCAGGGCATTGTGTTGATGCAGGCTTCAGGACCGCCCAATAGTACAGTCAATCAGATGCAGACTTACGCTGATCAGATTTATCAAATATCAGCAGCAGAGCCCGAGTATGAGCAGATGTTCCAGATCACCAGTCCAACGAGCAGCTTTGGCGGTGTCTTGCTTAAAGATTGGGATCAACGCAGTCGCAATGCTACTAAGTTCCAAGAAGATATGCAAAGTAAGTGGAATTCGATCGCTGGTGCTCGTGTTGCGGCTTTCCAGTTCCCGGCCTTGCCTGGCGCACAGGGCTTGCCTGTGCAAGTGGTGATTAATACCACCGAGTCTTACGAATTGTTAAATGAGGTATCCCAAGCGGTTTTGGATAAGGCGCGTCGTAGTGGTAACTTCTTTTTCGTTGACTCTGATTTGAAGATTGATAAACCGCAAGATGTTTTAGAGATTGATCGTGAAAAAGTAGCTGCACTGGGTATGACCCAGCAGCAAGTTGGTAGTGCACTATCTGCTGCCTTGGGCGGTGGCTATGTTAATTACTTCTCTGTTGCTGGACGCTCTTATCGCGTCATTCCACAAGTAAAGCAAGTGGACCGCTTAAACCCGGATCAAATCCTCGACTACTATATACGTACGCCTAGTGGGCAGATGATTCAGGCTCGTACCATCGCAACCATTAAGCAAAGAGTAGTGCCGCAGTCTATTAATCACTTTCAGCAGCTCAACTCAGCGACAATATTTGGTGTGAGTACCCCATTTATTTCTCAAGCAGATTTACTAGAGTTTATGCGTCAAACTTTGAAAGAGGTTGCGCCCAACGGTTACACCATGGATTATGCTGGTCCATCCCGGCAGTTCATGGCAGAGTCGGGTGGTTTCTTGGTGACCATGTTCTTTGCGATCTTAATTGTGTTCTTGGTTTTGGCCGCTCAGTTTGAAAGCTTCCGCGACCCCATCGTCATTTTGGTTTCAGTACCACTTGCTTTATTCGGGGCACTGATCTTTATCAATTTGGGATTCACAACCTTAAATGTATATACCCAGGTTGGACTGGTTACCTTGATGGGACTGATTAGTAAGCATGGCATTTTGATTGTGGAATTTGCCAATGAGTTACAAGAAGCTGGTCGCAGTAAGTTAGACGCTATCGTAGAAGCGAGTAGCGTACGTTTACGTCCGATCTTAATGACGACTGCTGCGATGGTATTGGGCGTAGTGCCTCTAGTAATTGCTTCTGGTGCAGGCGCTGCGGGCCGTCAATCCATGGGTATCGTGATCTTTACTGGCTTATCAATCGGTACGCTGTTTACACTTTTTGTAGTGCCGGCGATGTACTTATTTATTGGCGCAGATCACCATCAGAAGAAATTTAAGCAGCAGTAATATATCTCTCAAGTAAGCAAAGAAAAAGGGTGAAGCAAGTTCACCCTTTTCTAGTTGAGCGATTAACTTATTTCACAATATTCAGTTCTTTTTCTGCAACTACGCTGTACTTAGTTCCCGTTTCAATGCGCTGCATCCAAGCATCAATGTTGTGTAAGGAAGGACGCAGTCCAGTTTGATCTGGAAAAGTTTGATTCAATAGAATCCATCGGCTTGCACAAAGTGCCAGTGGAATATCCCCAATATTGAAAGAGTTTCCAGAGCAATAGTGCTGGCTTGCCAGTTGCTGATCTAGTAAGGAGAATAGTGCATTGCTATCTTGATAAGCCTTAAGAATTGCTTCCTTATTTCGTTCGTTTTCAGGCGTACGAGTTAGCCCTAAAAAGGTGATACGTAGTGCTGGCCACATAGTCCCTACTTGCCAATCCATCCACTTCTCAGATTGATATTGGGCGGCAATGTCAGCCGGAAAATGTTTTGAGGGATCGTATTGGCTGCGAAGATAGCGCAAGATCGTATTGGATTCCCAGAGTACAAGATTGCCGTCTTCTAAGGTTGGTACTAAGCCATTAGGATTGAGTGCTAGAAATTCAGGCGTACGATTTTTCCCAAAATGAAGGCCAGCATCAATACGCTCAAAATCTTTACCCTCTTCTAACCCCAGCTCTGCAAAGCACCACAACACCTTTTGCACATTGATAGAACTTTTTCTTCCCCATAAACGCATCATTTCAGTTCCTATTCGAGTATTTTTAAAGCGATGAATCTAGACCCATAAACTTGCTATGGGCAAATATGAGTGGATGACTTTCTGGGGCATGCTTTAGGTTGAGGACTTTGGCGACGATGATGTTGTGGTCGCCGCCGGTATGCACTGATACAGTCTCGCATTCAAAGTAAGCAGCGCATCCTTCAATTTGAGTAAGTCCACTTGCTGCAATTTTATGGGGAATGCTGGTGAATTGATTTTCTTTCACGGTGGCAAAGTGCATCGCCATAGCCTCTTGTGAGCGCTCCAGAACATGAATCAATTGTTTATGACCCACTTCAAAATTAGGCATCAAGCGCGAATGCTTTTTCAGGCTCCACAAAATCAGCGGCGGCTCTAAGGAAACGGTATTAAAAGAGCTGATAGTGATGCCATGAGCATGCTGTTCCGCATCTAGGCAAGTGATCACTGTGACCCCGGTTGCAAAGGAAGAGAAACCCTTGCGGAGCTCTTGGGAGGTAAATGGGGTCATCATGCTTACTTATTTAGGGACTTACTTCGTTGCAGCCGGAATGGTAGTGCCTGGAATAGGGGTCAGAATTTCGTTCTCTTCAGCTTTTACACATTTAAAGCGATATTCTTTACCTGCCTTAGAAAGAAAGCTCGCACCTTGGTAAAAGTCATTCTTACAAGTTGTATTGGCAAAATCCATCACATCTTGTGGCGTTGCGCTAGAAGTGATCAGACGCATATTGCCCATAGACATATTAATCTGGCTCGAAGAGCAGCCAATGAGTGCTAGACCACAAGTAGAAGTTAATAGTAGAATTTTTTTCATGGAAACCTCCATAATCAGCAATGCTCGTTAGGATAAACCCATTATGTATTTGCTGTGGAGAATGCAGCGCTTTTAAAAGGAAGAGGCATGTTTAAGGCTATTTTGGTAAATAAAGATGATCAAGGTTATCGGGCTGAGCTTGCCCAAGTCGATGAGGCTAGCTTGCCTGAGGGCGATGTCAGGGTGAAGGTGCTCTACTCCACACTCAACTACAAAGATGGCTTAGCTATTACCGGCAAAGGTCCTGTGGTTCGCAGCTTTCCGATGGTTCCTGGGATTGATTTTGCAGGCGAGGTCTTAGAAAGCGCTAGCCCAGAATTTAAGGTTGGCGATATGGTGCTGCTCAATGGCTGGGGCGTTGGCGAAGGTCATTGGGGTGGCTTAGCGCAGCAAGCACGTGTGAAGTCAGAATGGCTCATTCCTTTGCCGAAGGGTTTTACTGCTAAGCAAGCTTTAGCTATTGGTACTGCTGGCTACACCGCAATGCTGTGCGTGATGGCTATACAAAAGCATGGCCTAAAGCCTAGCGATGGCGAAGTATTGGTGACTGGTGCCGCAGGTGGAGTTGGTAGCTTTGCGATTACGCTTTTGAGCAAATTAGGATTCACAGT
This sequence comes from Polynucleobacter sp. AP-Sving-400A-A2, assembly GCF_018688155.1. NCBI lineage: Bacteria > Pseudomonadati > Pseudomonadota > Betaproteobacteria > Burkholderiales > Burkholderiaceae > Polynucleobacter > Polynucleobacter sp. AP-Sving-400A-A2. The sequence goes on along the minus strand of NZ_CP061312.1, from coordinate 1,945,130 downwards.
TGTCGCCAGTACTGGAAGAATGTCTGAAGCTGATTATTTAAAGAAATTGGGCGCTAGTGAGGTGATTGATCGCGCCGTACTGTCAGCTCCTGCTAAGCCTTTGGCAAAAGAGCGTTGGGCTGCGGTAGTCGACAGCGTTGGTAGTCATACATTGGCTAACGCCTGTGCACAAACTAAAAGTGATGGTGCAGTTGCTGCTTGCGGATTAGCTCAAGGTATGGATTTTCCATCGAGTGTTGCGCCATTCATTTTGCGTGGCGTCACTTTGTATGGCATTAACAGTGTGACAGTCCCCAAAGCAAAACGTATTGCTGCTTATGAGCAGTTAAGTAAGTTGGTTGATCTCAACACTTTGGAAGAGATCTCTCACGAAATTAATTTAGAAGATTCTATAAAGTACGCCGCAGAGCTGATGGCTGGCAATGTGCGTGGTCGTTTAATCGTGGACGTTAATAAATGAGCGATTGGTAGTTAACAGCGCTTACTGAATAACTTGAGGTTTTCGTGCTTGTAGTTTTTCCAAAACCTCAAGCTTGTTCGAATTAGAAAGTTTGGACCAGTCTGCAATCTCAGGGAGCGTGCGATAGCAGCCCCGGCAAAAACCATTGTCGGGGTTGATGTCACACCAGTTGATGCAAGGCGATGGAACTGTTGTCAAAGCAAACCTAAAATAGAAATAGATGAATACTAAAAATCAATCCAGCGATCTGAGCTCTATTCATTATCCCCTAGCGGATGCTTTACCGGAAGTGGGTAGTTCAATGGAGCTAGCACCCGGTGTACGCTGGTTGCGGATGCGTCTACCGTTTGCTTTGGACCACATCAACCTATGGCTGTTACGTGATGAGTTTGAAGGCGTTCGGGGCTGGACCATTGTGGATTGCGGCATTGCTAATGACGAGACAAAAGCAGCTTGGGATCAGATCTTTGCTTCTCAGTTAGAGGGCTTACCGGTGCTAAGGGTGATTGTCACCCATATGCATCCAGACCATGTGGGACTCTCTCAATGGCTCTGTGAGAAGTGGCAAGTACCACTCTGGATCTCTATGACAGATTATTTAACTGCGCAATGGTTGAGCCATAAAGAGGGCGGCGCTGCAGTTGGTGCACGCGCTGGTGGCGGTGGGTCTGCTGATCACTTTCAGAAGCATGGATTAAGTGCGCCAGAAGATTTAGAAAAAATTCGGGCACGCTCCAACTATTACAGCAATATGGTTCCGGGCGTACCACGGCAATATCGTCGCATCATTGATGGTGAAATGATTTTGATTGGCGGACACGAGTGGCAAGTAATTATGGGATTTGGTCATGCGCCTGAACATGCTTCATTATTTTGTAAAGATTTAGGAGTATTGATTTCTGGAGACATGCTTTTACCGCGCATCTCTACCAATGTCAGCGTCTACGATGCAGATCCAGATGCAGATCCCTTGGGCCTGTATTTGAGTTCCTTGGATCGATATTTGCCCTTACCCGATGACACTCTAGTGCTGCCATCTCATGGCAAGCCTTTTACAGGAATGAAGCCGCGGATTGGTCAGTTAAAAACGCATCATGATGAGCGCTTGGCAGAAACACTGGGAGCATGTGAAAAACCGGCAACTGCTCGTGAGATTGTGCCGGTTTTATTTAGGCGTGAACTAGATATTCACCAAATGACATTTGCTATGGGCGAGGCTATTGCTCATCTGAATTACCTACTTCGTCGAGGAAAGTTGAGTCGCCAGCTTTCCGACGACGGCGTGTTGCGGTTTTGCGTGGTTTAGCAGCTTTTGTTTCGGAGTCCTTAGGGGCTTCACCAGTGGCAGTAGTGGCGCTTGCTGAAACGGCATCCCCAAAGGATTTGAGTGCCATCATGGTGGCATGCTGCACTTCTAGCCCCTGAATGGTGGACTTTAAAATATTGAGGTTGAGGTTAAGCCAGTTTTCAACACTTTTTAGGTCTTTGATGCGCTTTTCAAGCTCTTCGGTATCCAGACCTGGAAATGCTGAGCCAAAGCCCCCGGCAGCCTTGGAGGCATCTGTGGTGAAAGGGAATTGACCTGGCGTTTGCCCACCCGCTCCCTGGCCCCACATGGTTTTCATCATTTCAAGGCTTTGATTGAATTCTGGGATAGTTCCAAACATAGGGGTAGCTCCGGGTCAGATAAAAGTGGCTTATTGCCAATACAATAGAGGATTCTAGAGATTAATCCCGGTTACGCAATGCAATCTAATGGTTTATCCCAGCCTTACACCCGCGGTCAGGCGCTTCCTGAGCTACTGAAGCAGCGCATTTTGATTTTGGATGGCGCTATGGGCACCATGATTCAGCAGTACAAGCTGAGTGAGGCGGATTACCGTGGATTGCCAACCAGCAAACGCTTTGAGAGTCATCCAGGCGATATCAAAGGTAATAACGAACTTTTGGTGCTGACCCAAGCTCAAATTATCAGCAAGATTCATGAACAGTATTTAGATGCGGGTGCGGACATTATTGAGACGAATACCTTTGGCGCCACTTCAGTTGCGCAAGAGGATTACAAGATGGCTGATTTGGCTCGTGAGATGAATGTAATCTCCGCTCAATTGGCGCGTGCTGCCTGTGAAAAATACTCTACGCCAGACAAGCCACGTTTTGCAGCGGGTGCAATTGGACCTACACCAAAGACCGCAAGTATTTCTCCGGATGTAAATGATCCCGGTGCACGTAATGTGACGTTTGATGCTCTGCGAGCTTCCTATCGAGAGCAGATTGAAGGTCTCTTTGAGGGCGGCGTTGATTTATTTTTAGTTGAAACTATTTTCGACACACTCAATGCCAAGGCTGCATTATTTGCTTTAGATGAGTTCTTTGAAGAAACGGGTGAGCGTTTGCCGGTGATGATTTCAGGTACGGTGACCGATGCTTCTGGTCGAATTTTGTCTGGCCAAACAGTGGAAGCATTTTGGAATAGTCTGCGTCATATTAAGCCACTCACCTTTGGCTTGAACTGCGCCTTAGGTGCAGCACTGATGCGCCCTTATATCGCTGAACTATCCCGTATCTGCGATGTTGCAGTATCTTGTTACCCCAATGCCGGCCTACCTAATCCCATGAGTGACACAGGCTTTGATGAAACTCCGGACATTACCTCTAGCTTAGTTGATGGTTTTGCAAAAGATGGTTTGGTCAACTTAGTGGGTGGCTGCTGCGGAACTACGCCAGATCATATTCGTGCAATCGCGAATGCAGTTGCGCAGCGTAAGCCGCGACCCTTCTATCGTGAGAGTGCGGAGCTGTCAGCATGAGTAAGACTGCAAAAGCAATGCCGCCAATGAAGCTTTCAGGCTTAGAGCCTTTTAACGTTACAGCCGATATCCGCTTTGTAAACATTGGCGAACGTACTAACGTCACAGGCTCCAAAGCCTTTGCGCGCATGATTTTGAATAATCAATTTGATGAAGCTTTGGTCGTTGCAAGACAGCAAGTTGAGAATGGCGCTCAAGTGATTGACATCAATATGGATGAGGCAATGTTGGACTCTGAAGCGGCAATGACGCGCTTCTTAAATTTGATTGCCTCAGAGCCAGATATTGCCCGCGTACCAATCATGGTTGACTCCTCCAAATGGAGTGTAATTGAGGCGGGCCTGAAGTGCATTCAGGGTAAGCCGATTGTGAACTCGATTTCACTCAAAGAAGGTGAAGAGCCCTTCAGAAAACAAGCCCGCTTGATTCGTCGTTACGGCGCTGCATCTGTAGTAATGGCATTTGACGAGGTAGGTCAAGCAGATACATTTAAGCGTAAGACAGAAATTTGTCAGCGCTGTTATCAAATTCTCGTTAATGAGCTTGGCTTTCCAGCGGAAGACATTATTTTTGATCCTAATATCTTTGCAATTGCCACTGGTATTGAAGAGCACGATAACTATGCAGTAGATTTTATTAATGCCACACGCTGGATTAAAGAAAATCTGCCGGGCGCGAAAGTCAGTGGCGGTGTTTCGAATGTCAGCTTTTCATTTCGAGGCAACGATCGCGTACGTGAAGCCATTCATACAGTGTTCCTATATCACGCCATTCAGGCGGGCATGGACATGGGTATTGTTAATGCGGGACAGCTCGGCGTCTATGCAGACTTAGACCCTGAATTACGTGAGCGTGTTGAGGATGTGGTCCTTAACCGCTTTAAAGAAAAGGATGGTAAGACTCCAACTGAGCGCTTGCTAGATATTGCCGACCAATTTAAAGGTGGCGGCGCAAAGCAAGTAGAAAACTTGGTGTGGCGTGAAGCCCCGGTGCGTGATCGTTTAACTCATGCTTTAGTACATGGAATCACTACCTTTATTGAAGGTGACACTGAAGAGCTACGCGCTCAAATTATGGGTGCAGGTGGTCGTCCGATTGAGGTAATTGAAGGTCCTCTGATGGATGGTATGAACGTTGTTGGTGACTTATTTGGTGCCGGTAAGATGTTTCTACCTCAAGTAGTTAAGAGTGCACGTGTGATGAAGCAGGCAGTGGCAATCTTAATTCCTTATATTGAGGAAGAGAAGCGTCAACATATTGCCTCTGGTGGCGAAGCAAAAGCCAAAGGCAAGATTGTGATGGCCACCGTTAAAGGTGACGTGCACGATATTGGTAAAAATATTGTGACGGTAGTGCTGCAATGTAATAACTTTGAAGTTGCCAATATGGGTGTAATGGTACCCTGCTCAGAAATTCTGAAGCGTGCTAAAGAAGAAAAAGCAGATATTGTTGGCTTGTCTGGTTTGATCACGCCATCTCTAGAGGAGATGACTTACGTTGCGCAAGAGATGCAGCGTGACGATTATTTCCGTGAGCGTCAAATCCCGCTCATGATTGGTGGTGCCACAACATCCCGTGTGCATACTGCAGTCAAGATTGCACCACATTACGATGGACCGGTAGTCTATGTGCCAGATGCCTCCCGCTCTGTGTCTGTAGCATCAAGTCTTCTGTCAGATGAAAGTGCCAAGAAATTTATTCAAGATCTGCGTGATGACTACGTACGTATTCGTGAGCAGCATGCCAATAAAAAAGCGTCTCCAACTATCTCATTAGAAGCTGCACGTAAGAATCGCGAGCTGATTGATTGGGCTCATTATGTGCCTGAGAAGCCGAAGTTTATTGGGCGTCGTGTTTTCAAGAATTTCGCTTTAAGTGATATTGCTAAATATATTGACTGGACACCATTCTTTCAGACTTGGGATTTGGCCGGTAAGTTTCCAGCAATCTTGGATGATGAAATCGTTGGTGTAGAGGCTCGTAAAGTATTTGATGACGGCCAGGCGCTTTTAGATAAATTAATCAAAGGTCAGTGGTTACAGGCTGATGCTGTAGTGGCTTTCTATCCAGCAAATACGATAGGTGATGACATCGTCTTGTATAGCGATGAATCTCGCGAGCATCCATTATTTGTTTGGCATAACTTGCGTCAGCAGGCTGAGCGTCCGGTAGTTGATGGCGTTCGTCGACCTAATCGTTGCTTAGCAGATTATGTGGCGCCGAAGGATTCACATGTGGCTGATTATCTGGGTTGCTTTGCTGTGACAACTGGCCATGGGGTTGAGAAAAAAGTGGCTGAGTTCCATGCGAAGCATGATGACTACAGTGCAATCATGTTGCAATCTTTGGCCGATCGTCTGGCGGAAGCATTTGCAGAGTTGATGCATCACCGTGTTCGTACCGATCTCTGGGCTTATGCAACGGATGAGATTTTGACGAACGATCAAATGATTAATGAGGAATATCGCGGTATTCGTCCAGCGCCAGGTTATCCAGCTTGCCCTGCGCATGAAGTGAAAAAAGATTTATTGCGTGTCATTGGTTCAGAAGATATTGGTATGACCTTGACCGAATCGATGGCCATGAACCCAGCTTCTAGTGTCAGCGGTTTTTATCTGGCGCATCCAGAAGCACGTTATTTCAATGTGGGTAAGTTGTCAGTAGACCAGATTGAAGATCTTGCTAAGCGCCGTAATGAGTCCGTTGAAGACATTCGTCGTCAGTTGGCAAGCTCGATAGACTAAATTGTGTAGTGGAGTGCGGCGTTTAAACGCCCCACATCACCGGTTCATCTTTGGCTTTGGCCTGTTTCATCAGATCTAGAAAAGGGTAGGCACGCTGTCCTAGCCTATCGGCAAGTTTCGGTTTTTCACTATTTTCTTGATCCGTCGAATTACTTTTAGCCCGTTCTTCCAAGTCTTTCAGAATGGCGGTTTCTAGGGAGATGATGAGGCTTGGTAGTTGCTCTACCGTCAAAATTCCTCTGGGCTCTAATGGGCGGCCCAAAATATCAAAGATTCTCTGGGTGAGGTCAGCCAGCATGATGACGTCAGGACCCGCTTTGGAGCGAAATTGATAGATCATTTCAATAGCTTACCACCTGATAAACTCACTTATCTATGTTGTTAACTAATAAAAATCGTTTAATTGAAATGCTGAGGGCAGCCCTTCAGGGACTTGCCCAAGAGCGTGGTTTGGGCGATGCCCCTGCGCCCCGTCTAGAGCGCCCTAAGGCAGTAGACCATGGAGATGTCGCTTGCAATATTGCGCTTCAGCTATCCAAGGCTTGGAAGCTAAATCCTAGGGAATTAGCGCAAGCGCTAGTTGAGCGTTTAGAGCAGCAGCCTGGCTATAGCGACCTCATTGCCTCCTGCGAAATTGCAGGACCTGGCTTTATTAATTTTCGCCTTAGCAATATCGCTAAAACTGCTGTTGTGGAAGAAGTCCTCACGGCAGGATCTCAGTTTGGCCAGCTAGCGCCAGACGCAGCCCCAGTTACTAGCGCCATGATTGAGTTTGTGTCGGCCAATCCTACTGGCCCGCTGCATGTGGGTCATGGTCGTCAAGCGGCACTGGGCGATGCCTTGGCAAACTTACTAGCAACGCAGGGCATCAAGGTGCATCGTGAGTTTTACTACAACGATGCAGGAGTGCAGATTGCAAACTTAGCACTCTCAGTGCAGGCTCGTCTAAATGGATTCAAGCCTGGTGATGCCGCCTGGCCAGAGGGTGCCTATAACGGTGAATACATTGCTGAGATTGCGACTGCTTTTAAGGGTTCACCTGAATACAAAGATGATCTTGAAGCGATCCGTCAATTTGCTGTTACGTATTTACGCAATGAGCAAGATATTGACTTAAAAACATTTGGCGTGAAGTTTGATTGCTATTACCTAGAGTCTTCCTTATATACCGATGGTAGTGTTGCAAAAATTGTTGAAGAGCTTCAGGGTATTGGGAAGACCTATGAGTCTGAGGGTGCACTTTGGCTCAAGACAACAGATGATGGCGATGATAAAGATCGCGTCATGCGTAAGTCTGATGGCAGCTTTACCTACTTTGTGCCTGATGTTGCCTATCACACCAGTAAATGGAATCGGGGCTTTGAAAAAGTGATTAATGTCCAAGGGAGTGATCACCACGGTACTATCGCCCGTGTTCGCTCGGGCTTGCAGGGCGTGGCACAAAAGCGTGGCTGGGATATTCCAAAAACTTACCCTGATTACGTATTACACAAGATGGTGACGGTAATGCGCCATGGCGAAGAAGTCAAAATTTCTAAACGAGCCGGCTCTTATGTGACTGTGCGTGACTTAGTTGAGTGGTCCGGTGGTGTTTCGCCAGAGATGACTGCTGATGAGCGTGAACTAGCGCTTCAGCGCGGAAGAGATACCGTGCGTTTCTTCCTCATCTCCCGCAAGGCCGATACAGAGTTCGTCTTTGATATTGATTTGGCATTACAGCAAAATGATGAGAATCCCGTATTCTATGTGCAATATGCCCATGCGCGCATTTGTTCAATTCTGACCCAATGGGGCGGAAAAGTATCCGACCTAAAAGGCGTAGACCTCTCCCTGTTGCAAAGTAAAGCCTCGGATTATTTGTTGCGTCGTTTAGCTGAATATCCAGAAATGCTGACTGACGCGGCTGCAGATTTAGCACCACATGCTTTAGCTTTTTATTTACGTGATTTAGCGGGCGACTTTCATACCTTCTATAACGCGGATCGCGTTTTGGTAGATGATTCCGCATTGAAATTAGCACGCCTTGCATTGCTCCTAGCGACGCGCCAAGTGCTTGAAAATGGATTAAAAGTATTAGGTGTATCAGCACCCGCTAAGATGTAAGCTGTAGTACTTGCTAGCGCATAAGAAGTAAAAAGAAGGATGGGGATACGATGAAAAGAAATAATCAACACACCAGCTTAACGCCGAAGACCCGGTCTTCTAGCCCGGAGTTTGGCGGCACTATTCTTGGTTTCATCTTGGGGCTGGGTGTTGGCCTCGGCGTTGCTTTTGTGATTGCCTTTTACCTTTCTAAAAATACACCGCAAGAGCGCCCTGGAGTTAGAGCTCCCAATCTCCCTTTATCCATTAAGTCGGGATCAGCGCCGGCGGAAGGTGAAGTGACTACCCCGGCAGAGGCCCTCGATCTGAACAAGCCTTTGCAAGGTAAGTCTGCCGCACCTGCCGCTAATGCGCCAGATCCAATTGCTGATTTGGCTAATGGTAAGAAGCCAGTAGATATAGCCCCTCTTGCAAAATCAGATGCTATTTACTTCTTGCAAGTGGGTGCCTTTAATAAGCGTGCTGATGCAGATGCTCAAAAAGCAAGTTTAGCGATTCAGGGTATTCAATCTCAATTAAGTGAGATTAATAGTGATGGCAATACGCTTTGGCGTGTGCGTATTGGACCCTACAATAGTGTTGAAGAAAGCAATCCCGTGCGTGATAAGCTAACTGGCATGGGCATTAAACCGAGTGTCATTAAATCTAGCAAATCATGATTACATTATCTAAATCTAAAAGAGCTCTTTTATCTGCCGCGATTCTTGGCTTGGCATTTTCTTTTTCAGGCCTGGTTGCTGCGCAAAGCCCTAAGATTGAAGAAGGGTTTGATTATCGTATTCTGCCTACCCCTCAGCCAGTTGAAGTCAAAGGGAAGGTCGAGGTTATCGAGTTCTTTTGGTATGGTTGCCCGCATTGTTATGACTTTGAACCGGAGCTCAATGCCTGGCTTAAGCGCCAAGCAAAGGATGTGACATTCCGTAAAGTGCCCGTGGCTTTCCGAGATGATTTCATGCCGCACAGCCAGTTGTTCTATGCTTTAGAGTCCATGGGTAAGGGCGAGGCGATGAATGACAAAGTCATGTATGCCATGCATAAAGAAAACAAGCGCCTTATGACAGAAAATGAGATCGCTGATTGGGTAGCCTCTCAGGGTATTGATCGCAATACCTTCTTGGCCACCTATCGCTCTTTTGCCGTTGTATCAAAAGCGCGTGCTGCAAGACAGATGGCTGATGCCTATCGCATAGATGGCGTCCCAACGGTTGTGATGCAGGGTCGCTACGTCACATCCCCATCCATTGCTGGAACCAAGGCAAAAGCAATTACGGTAATGGATTACTTAGAGCAAAAAATCCGCAAGGATAAGTACAAATAATCTAGGATCTTAGATTTTGACGAAGCGGCGGATGATCCAGAAGTAAAGCGGGTAAGGTAGGATTCTGAGGAACTTTAAGAATCCTGAAAACCGCTTAGGGAAGTGAATATCAAATTCTCCAGCCTGAAGTCCAGCAAGGATCTCTTGCGCGGCCTGATCGGCAGTGATGAGTGCTGGCATCTCAAAATCATTCTGTGCGGTAGCCTCTGTTGCAACAAATCCCGGCGATATCATATGCACGCTCACTCCCTGTGGCAGTAAGTCGTAATACAGGGTTTCACAGAAATTAATAATCCCGGCTTTACTTGGCCCATACGCTAAGGCTTTTGGTAGTCCGCTGTATCCCGCTACGCTACCAACGATGGCAATATGACCAGCATGCGCTTTGAGCATATCAGGCATCACAATGCTGACCGCCCGCATAGGCCCGAGTAGATTGGCATCAATTGTTTTCTGCGCAATCTCAAATTCAAAATTATCAGCACGCAATGGGGTATATACACCCGATACAAACAACATTAGATCCAAGCCACCCCAAGCTTCTAGGATGCTTCGGTAGGCAGAGTCGAGTTGCTCTTGATGGGTAACATCTAATGGAAGAACCAGAGCCTGTCCTAGCTCCGAAGATTGTGCGAGAGTATCTAGGCGCTCGGCACGACGGCTAGAGAGTGCGACTTTTGCACCCACCTTGATAAAAGCTTTTGTGCAGGCCTCACCAATACCGCTGGAAGCCCCAATGACCCAAATCCGTTGATTTACAAAAGAATCTATTCCTTTTTGTTTCATGGGCGTAGTGCATCGCTTGAGTGAATGACATCTTTATGTTTTAGGGTGTACTGCACTACATCAATACTCTTTTCAGAAAATCCAGCGGCACAATACATGAGATAAAAATTCCAGAGCCGAATAAATGCCTCATCGAAACCAAGGCGATAAATTTCCTCAATCTTTTGATTAAAGCTATCGCGCCAAAGGCATAAGGTTTTGGCATAGTCAGCACCAAAGGCAAACTCTGCCTCAAGCTCTAGACCGGCACTAGCTGCGGCAGCCTTAAATTTAGCTGGAGAGGGGAGCATGCCCCCCGGGAAAACATATTGCTGAATAAAGTCGGTACTCTGGCGATAGCGCTCAAATAAATCATCTGCGATCACGATGGTTTGGATACAAGCCCGGCCACCCGCTTTGAGTCGCTTTGCAACTGTTTGAAAGTATTCGATCCAATGATTCTCACCAACTGCTTCAAACATTTCAACAGAGGCGACACCGTCAAATTGCTCTTTACAGTCTCGATAGTCTTGCAACCGAACTTCAAATTGCTTTGCATTGCTTACTTCTGTAGAGATCTTTTGAAGTCTAGAGTCTGCAAACGCTTTTTGTTCCGTCGACAAGGTCAGGCCAGTGACTTGATTACCATTACGTAAGGCTTCTTCCATGAAGCCGCCCCAACCGCAGCCTATTTCTAAGATTTGATCGCCCTCTTTAGCGTGGATGGATTCTAAGATGCGTTTGATTTTTGCACGCTGGGCATCCATGAGTGATTGCTTATCACCCTCAGAAAACCATGCACTCGAGTAGCTCATCGTGGGGTCTAGCCAAAGCGTGTAAAAAGCATTACCTAGGTCATAGTGCGCATGAATATTTTTACGGCTCCCAGATTTAGAGTTATCTCTAAACCAATGCCTCAGGCGATAGGCTATGGAGCCAAACCAGCTGCCATAAATTGCTTTCTCTAGGATGGTGCGATTGCGAATGGCTAGCTCTAGAACGGCTTTGAGATCAGGCGTATTCCATTCGCCTCGGATATAGCTTTCGGCAAAGCCGATATCACCATGAGATAACACCTGCTTAAATACAGACCAATCTAAAACTTGAATTTCTGCGTATAGTTGGTCTGAGCTGTTGCCAAATTCTCTTACTTCATTATTAGGAAGGGTGAGCACTAGGTGCCCACTACGCAATTGAGCCAAAAGACCTAACAGCACTGCTGTGCTTGCATCACCTCGTTGGGGTTTGGACTTTCGCCTTTCAGGGCGAGAGAAGGTGAGGCGAGATAGCAGTGTTTGACCGGGGCGATTCATCGAGTAACTTCAAGTTCTGGTGGTTTAGGTTTTGAGTGAAAGGGTACACCTTTTAACCATAATTTTAATGCTTGCCAGTGAATTCGACCAATAACACCCAGACTCATGAGGGGGTAGCGCAGAAAGGCAAGATAGAGGGTGCTTTTAGTTAAAGGTTGAGTAAGGCCGCTGATGCTGGTGTTGATTAATGGAGCCCCATCCTCGTGCAGCTCAATCCGACAAACAATATTCCGTTTTGAATTACTGTCTTGGGGAAATAAAAAGCGGAAGTGATACTCCCCCCGGACGTCACAAAAGGGCGAGACATGGAATACCTTATCGCTCACCAGCGTCTCTCCGGATTGCAGTGCTTTACCAGAGTCATGGTGGAGTAGATAGCAGTGTCGTTCGCCAAAGGTGTTATTTACTTCAGCAAGCACCGCTTGAACTTGACCATTGGTTTGGGTGCAGACCCAAAAGCTCACCGGATTAAAGACATAGCCGAGAACTCGCGGAAAAGTGTGTAGCCAAATCTCACCATCATCATGATGAACCTGATTGTCCTTAAGGATCGATTCGATCCAGGACAGACTGTTTTCACTGCCTAATCCATGGTCTTGGTCAAAAAAGGAAAAAAGTCCAAATTGCTTATCTTTGAGTCCATGCTTGCTCAGTAATGCTGGATCATTCCTGCGCGCACGCATTGGAATAGACAAAGTAAATACGCCGTAGCCAAACGCATTAATAGCGGGACGAAAGCGCCGATGCTTCACTGCTCCAAAATTAATCGTTGGCAAATTCATTTACTGAGAATCTTTAATGGAGTTTGATTTAACGCGATGAGAAATACTTTCCATTAGATCCATTGCCACCAATTCGCCTGAGCGCAAACCGTCCTCATGAAAGCCAAACCCGGTCCATGCTCCGCAATACCAGATTGAAGAGTTACCCTGAATTAAGGGCAGCTCCTTTTGTGCCTGCGCGGCGCGCATATCAAAGACAGGGTGCGAGTAATGGATTTCTTCATGCACCAACTTTGGATTGGGATCTGTCAGTGGATTCAAGCTCACAATAACTTGTGTGCCCTCGAATGCTTTGGGTAGAGGTTGTAGACGGTTGATTAAATAATTCACACTCACGTGTTGTTGTGCAGTCGGTGTTGCACCAGATTTTGCGGTGTAGTTCCATGCTGCCCAGCAACGTTTAGTAGTAGGTAAGAAATTGATATCGGTATGCAAAATTGCGCGATTCTTTTGGTAAGGAACTGAGGCCAAAATATTGCGCGCATCTTGCCCAATGCCATGCACTAACTCCAAGGCTTGATCGCTATGACATGCCATTACCACCTCATCAAACTGGTGAAGCCCAGAGGGTGTAATGACTTCAACTGGAGAGTCTTCCAATTTGCTCGCATTAACTCGAGAAACTGATTCACGTACAAAATGGACTTGATGTTTTTCTAGGGCCGCTACTAAAAGCTTGACGTATTCTCGGGATCCGCCTTTAACGGTAAGCCACTGCGGGCGATTTTGGATTTGCAAGAGACCATGGTTATGACAGAAACGGACCATGGTCTGAATCGGAAACTCTAGCATCTGTTCAACAGAGCATGACCAAATAGCGCCAATCATTGGCAAGAAATAATTTTCTTTAAAGCTGGTACTAAAACGATTGCGATCTAAAAAATCTTTAATGCGCTCATCTGGTTCTGAGTACTCAAGTTTGGCAGTGATTTGTTCTTCTGCGAGTCTTGTAGCGAGGCGATTAAAGCGCAAGATGTCATAAGCCATTCTCCAGAATGAGAGCGAGAATAAATTAGACCTTTGACCAAAGAAGGAGTTAAGGTCGTTACCAGCCCATTCAATTTTTTTACTACGTCCTGTTTTTCCTCCCGCATCAATCGATACCGAGAAGGACATTTCTGATGGCGCAATCGGAACTGCAATTTCTTCAAATAGGCGAACTAAGCGAGGATAGGTTTTGCGGTTAAATACCAAGAATCCAGTATCGACTCCATGGGTCAACTGGCCGTGAGAAGTCTCTAGTGTGAGATCGACAGTATTACTATGGCCACCAATATGGTTGCCACCTTCAAATACAGTGATCTCTAAATCTGGATGCTGCCTTAATGCGTATGCACATCCTAAGCCAGATATGCCGGCGCCAATGATGGCAACTTTTTTCTTACCCACTAAATTTTTTCTCCAAGAAGTTTCTCTATTTCACCGGTAATACTGCTGCTTGCTGGTTTTGTCATGCTGCCAAATGAATCGACTACATTACCGTTTCGATCAATCAGGTACTTATAAAAATTCCACTTTGGTGTTGTTCCCGTTTTAGTAATGAGCATTTTAAATAGTGGGTTTGGATTGCTTCCACTAACTGAGCTCTTGGCGAACATAGGGAATTTCACATCATAGGTATTTTTACAGAAGTCGGCGATGTCTTTATTACTACCTGGCTCTTGTTGACCAAAATCGTTTGATGGAAATCCCAATACAACCAAGCCGCGGTCTTTATATTTGGCATACAACTTTTCCAGACCTTCGTATTGGCTCGTAAAGCCACAAAAACTGGCTGTATTCACAACGAGAATGACTTTGCCTTGGTATTGGCAAAGGTTTTGAGGCGCCTCATCCTGTAATCGTGGAAAGGTATGAGATAAAAGGGGGCTGCAGCTGGCGGCAGGTGGAGCTGCCTTTGCAAACGGCATTGCTGTTAGCAAGAAAAGTAGTGCCAGTAAGTAGCGCGGCATGTAGCGAATCATTTTGAGCCTTTGGGCGGGACTGGGATGCCCAAGTCTAAGACATTCTGGCAAATATCGTTGAATCTAGCCCAATGCCATTAATATGGCGCTATGAGCTCATTACCCCCACCATCTTTCGAGTCTAAAGTCTGCGTTCCGACGGAGCTGGAGGCTCGGATTGCGGCGCTCCCCAGGCCCCTAGTATTTACGAATGGCGTCTTCGATATCCTGCATCGAGGGCATGCCAGCTATCTAGCCCAAGCTAGAGCCTTGGGTGCTAGCCTGGTAGTGGGGGTGAATTCAGATGCCTCGGTCAAGATGCTGGGTAAGGGTGATGACAGGCCAATTAATACCGAGGCTGATCGCCAGGCTTTATTGGCAGCGCTTGAGAGTGTCGACTTGGTAGTGTTATTTACCGAACAGACCCCGGTGAATCTGATTGCCAAGATTCACCCAGATATTTACGTTAAGGGTGGGGATTATGAAATCGATTCTCTGGAAGAGACCCGCCTCGTGAAAACTTGGGGTGGTGTAGCAGTAGCCATCCCATTTCTGTATGAGCGCTCCACAACAACCTTATTGGGCAAGATCCGCACAAGTTAACTTACTTAGCAGCTTTCAAGTTTTGTAAGAGCCAAGCCCAAAGCCCACGTAGTACTAAACCTTCAATCGGCTCCACTGGCAGCACTGCCAACTCTGGAAATTGTTTAATTTCATTTGCCAAAATTTTGGCATTGCCCCCATCAAGCCAAATTCGCTCAACTGGATGATTCATCCCTTTAGCTAGGTAAGCTGCACGCAGGATTGCCCCCATTTGCGCCGCATCACAACCGCCTGTAATCGCCTCATCAGTAGTGCTACCAAAGCTGGCTTGAGTTTCAGATTTGTTGGCGCGAATTACTAATGGAAGTTGGGCTGTATTTTGTTGCAGGCTTTCTTGCATCAGACTTAAGCCTGGCAGGATCCAGCCACCATAATGGAGGCCATTGCCACCCAGCAAGTCAATGGTAGTGGCTGTCCCAGCGTTGATCACCAAAGTATTGGCGCTAGAGAGAGCTCTTGCGCCAATCAGTGCGGCCCATCGATCTGCGCCCAATTTGCTGGGGTCTTGATAGAGTGTTCGTAAACCTTGGTAAGGACTGCTGCCTGTGAATTGCTGCCACTCAAGATCTTGCCATTGCGGAAAGAGACTGCGTAGATTTTCAATCGCAGCATCGCCTGCTACGCAGCAAAAGGCAATAGCATCTGGCTTAGGCAAGGTTTTAGAAATATAGTCAGACAGCTCAGCGCGTAGTTCGGCTGACTGAAAAGATTTGGTACTGATCGACCCGGAGTATGCCCACAGTTTTTTATTGCGGTCTGCAATGTTTTGTGTAGACTCGACCGCAGCCCACTTGAGCCGGGTGTTGCCAAGATCAAATACCAAATACAGACTCATGATGGAACTCGCAAAGAAACATCGCCTGCATGAATGACGATAGATTTGTCATGCTGGTGAAGAATAAGGGCGCCAGAGTCATCCACTCCGGAAGAGACTCCAGTGACGGGCTCTTTGCCCGCGCCTGAGATGCAAATAGACTGACCGTTAAAGGCATCCCAGTGCAACCAGGAGTCTTTAAAGTGGCTAAACCCATGCTCTTTAAATTGGGTTAAATGACTTTCGAATGATTCAATCAG
The DNA here is from genome assembly GCF_018688155.1 of Polynucleobacter sp. AP-Sving-400A-A2. Taxonomy (NCBI): domain Bacteria; kingdom Pseudomonadati; phylum Pseudomonadota; class Betaproteobacteria; order Burkholderiales; family Burkholderiaceae; genus Polynucleobacter; species Polynucleobacter sp. AP-Sving-400A-A2. Next base: position 1,929,215 of record NZ_CP061312.1, on the reverse strand, counting down.
CTTGAGCCAAATAAAATCCGTATCGGGAATCAGTGTGTGATGAGGCAGCAGTTGATCCAAAGCGGCAGCAGTAAAAGGGGTTTGATTTTCTAAGTTTTGTGAAATGACTTCTGCATTACGTAAGTTCAGGCCCAGGCCGATCACCATCCAGGTGGGTGAGCTTGGGTTGCTTTGCCCTCCTTCAATCAGGATGCCACCAAGTTTGGCATTGTTCAGTAGTAAATCGTTAGGCCACTTCAGTCTAAGACCTTGCTGATGAAGAGTGGTTTCATTGATCTGCATAGCTCCAGCAATACCAGCAATACCAGCAATAACTGCTAGTCCAATAACTAGACTAAGTCCGCTCAGTTCATGGGGGCGTTTATCGAATGGGTAGGCTAAGGAAAAGCATAGCGTATCTCCAGGATTAGAAAGCCAAACTCTGCCAGCCCTCCCCTTGCCAGAGGTCTGATCATGGGCGATACGAGCAACAGGATCAATTAATTCACCGGCACGCCAACGAGCCAATAAATCATCATTAGTTGACTTGGTGCTTGCAACGCGTTCGAGAATGCAATTCGGGCTCATTTTTCTATTGTAGAAAGATCTAGGCCGGCTGACCTAGAATAAGGGAATGCATCAAGAAGATCAGCGTCCTCGCAAGTTTGTTTGGCCTCTCCAGGCGATGCCTTTGGCTAGGGCTATTAGTTTGAGCTATGCGCTTTTAATTATCTATGTCAGCCTGAATCCCTTTGATTTCAACTTTTCCAATGGGATCGCCCCATGGGCATGGTTGGATGCACCTTTACCCCGCTTTATTACGCTCTTTGATATGTCGGTCAATGTCTTGGCCTATATTCCCTTGGGGTTTCTGCTGGTCTTTGCCTGTTACCCGCGTTGGCGCAATTTTGTTGCCTTAAGCGTTGCCTTGAGCTTTAGTGCGGGATTGGCTTTTAGTGTGGAGTCTCTACAAACTTGGTTGCCCACTCGTATTCCGAGTCAAATGGATTGGTGGGCCAATGTATTGGGCGGTTTGATGGGTGGCTTGTTAGCTATTCCATTAGGTCCCCAGTGGCTCTCTGGGAGCGTAATACGTCGTCGCTTTGACCAATGGTTTGGTGTGAACTGGGCTGCTTGCGCCTTATTTTTACTTTTTCCCTGGGCTCAGATCTATCCCCAGAGCTCTTGGTTGGGAACGGGGGTATGGGGGCATGCCATTTTTGCTTCCGTCGACTGGGGCACTATGGTGGTCAATCATGTCATCCAGGAATCCATTATTACGGCAGTCTGTTGGCTCGGTGCTGGACTCTTACTATCCTTGGGAATGCGCGCAAAAGCGCCCCAGTGGAAAATCCTAAATAGCCTGCTTTGCTTCACTGTTGTAGTGAAAATTGCCTTTACTGCGCTGCAGTTCGGAGCGGAGCTTGGTTTATTGTGGCTCACCGCAGGAGCTATTTGGGGCATGGTGCTAGGCAGCCTATTGCTAAGATGGGCTCTCCAGTTTTCTGTAACTAGTAAAGCTTGGCTTGCAATCGCTTGTTTAGTTACTGCCACCTTGGTAATTAATCTTCTACCAGACAATCCCTATTTCATTCTGACATTACGACATTGGTACCAAGGTCGGCTATTACACTTTAATGAATTAATGCAATGGGTTTCAGTAGTATGGTTGCCATTAGCATTATTTTGGGTACTCCGAAATAGAGCCACCTTTAATTTAAAACCTTAATTGAGATGACATATGAGTTTTAAACACCATGTTTTTTTCTGCCTAAACCAGCGCAGTAACGGCGAAGATTGTTGTGATCGCCATAATGCTTTTGCTCTTTTTGATTACGCAAAAAAGCGTGTCAAAGAGTTGGGCCTATCTGGCCCAGGAAACATCCGCATTAATAAAGCAGGATGTTTGGATCGTTGTGCTGATGGCCCGGTGGCGGTGATTTATCCAGAGGGTATTTGGTATACCTTTATCGATACGGAAGATATCGAAGAAATCATCCAGTCGCACTTAATACAAGGACGCCCAGTAGAGCGTCTGCAGTTAGTTTGAAAAGATTTCAGAAAGTTCTTTCATGAATAGCCGTACCAAAATAATTCATATAGATGGTGTTGTGGGTCAAATCGAAATGTCGATTGATCTACCAGATGAATTAAAAAATAATCCTGCTTTTTTAGTGAGAGGTTTGGCTTTAGTTGCACATCCACACCCACTGATGGGCGGAACGATGGATAACAAGGTTGCGCAAACCATGGCACGTGCTTTTAATCAATTGGGTTATCTTAGTGTGCGTCCTAATTTTCGCGGAGTAGGAGCTACTGCCGGGGTACATGATGACGGTGTTGGCGAGATGGAAGACCTACTACACGTCACTGATTGGATGCGCACTCCTTCTAGTTGGAGTCAATTTGAGGCGACTGCGCAACAGGCATGGGTACAGACTGCCAATACTTTGCCTTTAATGGTTTCTGGCTTTTCATTTGGTAGTTTTGTTGGCACTCATTTGGTACAGCGCTTGGCAGAGCTGGGGCGCCCAGCTGAACGACTCGTCATGGTGGGTAGTGCTGCTGGTAAATGGGTCTTAGCGCCTGTGCCTGCTGATACGATTTTGATTCATGGCGAAGTGGACGAAACCATTCCTTTGATCGATGTCTTTGATTGGGCGCGTCCACAAGAGTTAACGGTACAAGTAGTGCCGGGCGCTGATCATTTTTTCCATCGACGCTTGCATTGCATACGCAACATCATTACTAGCGCCTGGTTGGGTATGCCTGATCACCGCAATCAATAACGTAAGCAGAAAAGTTAAAAGATAAAAGCATATGACTGAAGATAAAAAATCCCTCATTGAATACCCATCAGAGTTTCCGATCAAGGTAATGGGTAAAGCCAGCCCCGAATACCTACCTGCAATCTTACACATTGCCCGTCAATTTGATCCTACCTTTGATGAGAGCAAGGTTGAGCAGCGACCTTCCAAGGATGGAAATTATTTAGGTATTACGTTGCCAATCACTGCTACTAGCCGAGAGCAGTTAGATGAGTTGTATCGCACTTTATCTACGCATCCTTTGGTTAGTGTTGTCCTCTAAATTATCGGCATGCATTTTTTAGTAAAACATTTAGAGTTAGCTGACTACGAGTCAACTTATCAAGCAATGCGGGATTTTACGCAGCAGCGAGATAGCAATACCCCAGATGAAATTTGGATTCTTGAGCATCCCCCAGTCTTTACTTTGGGCTTAGCAGGAGATGCGAGTAACTTACATTCCCCTAGCAATGACATTCCATTGGTGCAGGTTGATCGTGGTGGTGAGATCACTTATCACGGACCTGGACAAATCGTGGTGTATTTGCTGCTCGATCTGAGACGTTTGGGTATTTTTGTAAAAGAGCTTGTCTCTCGAATCGAGCAAGCTTTGATTAATACCTTGGCAGATTTTGGTATTCGGGCAGAAAGACATGCTGGCGCGCCTGGCATTTATATTGCGCAGGAGAGTTCAATACAGGCGGAGTACCGAGGCGCCAAGATTGCTGCACTGGGTCTCAAGGTCTCCAAGGGGTGCTCCTATCATGGGCTTGCCCTCAATGTTGCTACCGATTTAGCTGCTTTTGCCCGTATTCACCCATGTGGGTATGAGGGCTTAAGGACGGTGGATATGCAAACCCTTGGGATCAAGGACAATATAGACATTATTAGCCAAACCCTTTTAGGGCATTTGCAAAAGCAACTGATTTCATCATGACCACCAATAAGCCGGAACTCGATACCACCGCTACTATTAATAGTCGCCAGGATCTCAATTACGATGCCTCCCGCAAGCAGAAATCGAGTGAGAAAACTGCACGTATTCCAATCAAGATTATTCCTTTGGAGCAAGTGCTTAAAAAGCCCGATTGGATTCGAGTAAAAGCCGCTTCTGGAAATTCTCGCTTCTCTGAGATAAAAAAGATTCTTCGAGAAAATGAGTTGGTTACAGTTTGCGAAGAAGCAAGTTGCCCTAATATTGGTGAGTGCTTTGGAAAAGGCACGGCTACCTTCATGGTCATGGGCGATAAATGTACACGTCGTTGCCCATTTTGTGACGTGGGTCATGGCAGGCCAGATCCCTTAGATACAAAAGAGCCAGGTAATTTAGCGCGTACGATTGCTGCCCTGAAATTAAACTACGTGGTGATTACTAGCGTAGATCGCGACGATTTACGTGATGGTGGTGCGATGCACTATGTGGACTGTATTTCTCAGTCTCGCGATCTCTCCCCGAATACACGTATTGAAGTGTTGGTGCCGGATTTCCGTGGCCGCTTGGACAAGGCTTTGGATATTTTTTCTGAGCACGCGCCAAAAGGCCTGCCAGATGTGATGAATCACAATCTAGAAACTGTGCCGCGTTTGTATAAGCAAGCCCGTCCTGGTGCAGACTATGCACACTCGTTGAAGTTGTTGAAAGACTTTAAAGAGCGCTTCCCACATATTCCAACGAAGAGTGGTTTGATGGTGGGCTTGGGCGAAACGGATGAAGAGATCCTGGCGGTGATGCGTGATATGCGTGAGCACAATATCGATATGTTGACGATTGGTCAGTACCTAGCACCGTCAGGTCATCACCTTCCAGTTCAGCGTTATGTCCATCCAGATGTGTTTAAGCAATTTGAGGCAGAGGCCTATGCCATGGGCTTCTCACACGCTGCTGTGGGCGCGATGGTGCGCTCTAGCTATCATGCTGACCAACAAGCGCACAGTGCAGGCGTTATCTAAACCTATGCTCCAAAAGTTTGGTGTAGTTGTGGCGCTTGTGGTTCTACTTTCTGCTTGTAGTCCGAAGTTAGATTGGCGGACTGTGCAGTCTCCACAAGAGGGTTATAGTGCTCTCTTTCCTGGTAAGCCTGAAAAAATCGAGAGAAGACTGCCATATCTAAATCAAGAAATTCCCCAAACCTTAGAAGCGGTAAAGATTGATGATGATATTTATTCGGTGAGCGCGATTCGTTTGAGTAAAGATCAAGCTGGCTTGGCGCCTAATTTATTAGAGCAGCTACAAGGCAACTTATTTAGCCGCGCAAATGTAAATCAGGGAAGTGCTGTTGGTGTTGATGCTCTTTATCGGACCGCAAATAAACAGCGCGCAGCTACTAAAGATTATTTTTTAGAGTTTCAATCTTCTGGCAGAGTGGAGCAGTCAATGAGGGTTCGTTGGATCACCAGAATGGCGCCAGATAATGGAGTTTGGATTTATCAGGTCTCGGTTTTGCACACTGCACCAGCGCGAGTGAATGCCAAAACATTTTTCTCTGAAGAGGCGTACTCAAACTTCTTTGATGAGTTTCATCCGGAATAATTTCCAGATGAAACTAAATACTGCTTAAGACTTTTCTAGAGTGGCTACTTTAGCTTCGAGAGCTTCCAACTTTTCTCTAGTCTTTGCTAATACCTTGGATTGCAACTCAAACTCTTCGCGAGTGACCAAGTCCATTTTCTGAAAACCTTGATTCATCATGGCGCGCACGTTTTTTTCAATCTCTTGCGCTGGTGAATTACGAATAGCTTCCCCAACCTTGTTCTGCATATCGCTAGCAATACGCTGGATTTGTTCTAGGATTTCGCCTGGTTTTTGCATAATGCTGCCCGCCGTTCTATTGAATTTGCTAAAAAGATACAGAGGATATTTTAAGTTGTTGAGCTAAAAACAGCCGAAACCGGCTAAAAAGGCTGCGTATGCACCAAAATGAGCGAAAATGGGGCATATATAAGCACCAAAATTGTGCATAAGCCTTATTTAGGGGAATTTCAGCCAATTCATGAGAAGCCCAAGATCCATCATCAATCCATGCAATTAAGCATCTACCCCTTTTTCATTACAAACAGCAAGGAGCAACACATGAAAACTATTCAAAAGACAGCCATCGCTCTAGCAGCATCTGGCTTATTCGCAACAGCAGCATTTGCACAGACAGCTCCTGCAGCTGAGGCTCCAGAGGCGAGCCCAATTACAGCAAACGTAACTGTCGTAAATGACTATCGTTACCGTGGTATCAGCCAGTCAAATTTCAAGCCAGCTATTCAAGGTGGTTTTGACTATGCTCATGAGAGTGGCATCTATGTTGGTAACTGGAATAGCTCAATTAGCTGGATTTCTGATGCAGCTAGTGCTGGTGGTAATAAAAATGTAAGCGCTCCAATTGAGATGGATTTTTATGCTGGTATTAAAAAGGAGCTAATTGGTGAGGGCTTTGCTTCTGACCTCGGAGTTTTGCAGTACTACTACCCAACTTCAGGCCTGGTTATTTCAGGTACCCAAGCTAATCCAAATACTACAGAGATTTATGCGGCGCAGAACTTTACCTTTGGCCCAATAACTGGTTTTGCTAAGTTTTCTTATGCAGCTTCTACATTGTTCGGGTTTGCTGGAAGCACCGGCTCTTACTATCCAGATTTGACAGTGAATTATGACACTGGCGTTTGGGGCTTAGCACTCAATGCACACGTTGGTTATCAGTATGTTGCAGGAAATGTTCAGGGCTCACCAAAAGTAAGTAATAGCTCTTTGTATTCCTATACTGACTACAAATTAGGTGTTACAAAAGACTTAGGTGGTGGCCTTTCTTTAGCTGCTGCTTACATAACCACTAATGCTGGAAAAACTGGCTCTACTTATAACTACACATCCCCTACCAATAAAAACTTAGGCGGTTCTACAGGTATTGTTTCCTTAACAAAAACTTTCTAATTCTTTCCTCTGAACGGAGAAACATATGAAATTAATTACCGCAATCATCAAGCCCTTCAAGCTTGACGAAGTGCGCGAAGCTCTCTCGGAAGTGGGAGTTTCGGGCATCACCGTCACTGAAGTTAAAGGCTTTGGCCGTCAAAAAGGTCACACCGAGTTGTATCGCGGTGCTGAGTATGTAGTCGACTTTTTGCCGAAGGTAAAAATTGAAGCTGCTGTTGAAGATGGCATCTTGGAGCGAGCGATTGAAGCAATTGAAAAATCTGCTCGTACTGGAAAAATTGGCGATGGCAAGATTTTTGTCTCCCCGGTTGAACACGTCATTCGCATTCGTACCGGTGAAACCGGCGCGTCAGCACTTTAAAGAGAGGCTCAAAATGTTAACTTGGATGAAACGACTCCTAGCTGGAAGCGCAATGGCCTTGGCGATTGGCGCAACTAGCGTGATGGTAGCTTCACCGGCTTTTGCTGATGAGGCTAAGCCTGTTGCTGCTGCGGCTGCTGCCGCAGTTGCTGCTGCTCCTGCATTAGTTCCTAACAAGGGTGATACAGCTTGGTTATTGGTGTGTACAGCACTAGTTATCTTGATGACATTACCTGGTTTGGCTTTGTTCTACGGCGGTTTAACACGTAGTAAAAACATTCTTTCTGTACTCGTACAGTGTATGTTTGTGTTTGCCTTAGTCACAGTGTTATGGTCTCTGTATGGATACAGCTTTGCATTTACTGAAGGTGGCGCATTCATTGGTGGACTCGATCGCTTGTTCTTAGCTGGCATTACTCCAGATTCAGTTGCCGCGACATTTAGTAAAGGCATTGTGATTCCTGAGTATGTATTTATGGCCTTCCAGGCTGCGTTTGCAACCATTACTTGCTGCTTGATCATCGGTTCATTTGCTGAGCGCGCTAAGTTTTCTGCAATCGTGTTGTTTGTCATGCTCTGGTTCACTTTCAGCTACTTGCCAATCGCTCATATGGTTTGGTTCTGGCCTGGTCCTGATGACATCAAAGATGCAGCATCACTTGAAGCAATCACAGCACGTGCTGGTTGGTTGTGGCAGAAGGGTGTTCTCGACTTCGCTGGTGGTACCGTTGTTCACATCAATGCTGCGATTGCAGGTTTGGTAGGTTCATTCGTCATCGGCAAACGTTTGGGTTACGGTAAAGAAGCAATGAAGCCGCACAACCTAGTATTCGTGATGATTGGTGCTTCACTCTTGTGGTTCGGTTGGTTTGGTTTCAATGCAGGTTCTGCTCTCGAGGCAAACGGCAGTGCAGCCTTGGCCTTCGTAAACACATTATTGGCAACCGCTGCAGCAGTATTGAGCTGGTCAGTTGCTGAGTGGGTTCTTAAAGGTAAGCCTTCCATGTTGGGTGGCGCATCTGGTTGCGTAGCAGGCTTAGTTGCGATTACCCCTGCTGCTGGTTTCGTTGGCCCAATGGGCGCCCTCGTAATCGGTGCTGCTGCTGGTGTAGTTTGCTTGTGGGGTGTTACCGGTCTCAAGAAGCTTTTGGGTTCAGATGACAGCTTGGACGTATTCGGTGTGCACGGCGTTGGCGGTATCTTGGGCGCTTTGTTAACTGGCGTATTCGCAGACCCGGCTTTAGGTGGAACAGGTATTTGGGATTATGTAGCGAATGCTGCAGCCCCTGATTACTCAATCGCTAGCCAATTGTGGATTCAGAGCCAAGGCGTGATCGTGACCTTAATTTGGTCTGGCGTAGTTTCTTACATCGCCTTCAAACTGGTTGATATAGTGGTTGGCCTACGTGTTAAAGAAGATGAAGAGCGCGAAGGTTTGGATATCAGCTCCCACGGTGAGTCCGCTTACGAGTCTTAATTAGCTGTTTTACCCCTCACTGGGCGGCTTTAGTTAGCTGCCCGGTTTTTAAGCGCGGGATCCTCGGATTCCGCGTCTTTCTTTTAAAAAATCTTACAATGGTGAAATGGTCCCACATCTCATCACTGCCCTAAACGGCCCCCTTCTTGATCTTGAGTCGAAGGTATTAGAAGCAACTCCAACGATTGAGCGCTGGTTCAGGCTTGAGTGGCAAGAGCACACTCCGCCGTTCTATTGCTCAGTTGACTTGCGTAATGCGGGCTTTAAGCTTGCACCAGTTGATACCAACCTCTTTCCAGGTGGTTTTAATAACCTCTCACCCCAGATGTTGCCTTTAGCAGTTCAGGCGGCAATGGCGGCAATCGAGAAGATTTGTCCTGAGGCAAAAAATTTACTACTGATACCTGAGCGACACACTCGTAATACGTTCTATTTACAGAATATTGCGCGTTTATCTTCGATCTTGCGTCAAGCAGGTCTTAATGTGCGTCTAGGTACTTTGTCTGATGAAATTAAAAAGCCAACTTGGATTGATTTGCCTGATGGCAATCGTCTCTTGATGGAGCCTTTGTCTCGTTTGGGTTTAAAGAAGCAACGTCTTGGTTTAAAAGATTTTGACCCTTGCTCCATTTTGCTCAACAATGATTTGTCGGCAGGCATTCCTCCGGTCTTAGAAAACCTGCACGAGCAGTATCTCTTGCCGGGTCTTCATGCTGGCTGGCACGTCCGCCGTAAGTCGAAACACTTTGCTGCTTACGATGAGGTTGCTAAAAAGTTTGCAAAGGTGGTTGATATTGATCCTTGGATGATCAATCCTTATTTTGCAAGTTGCTCTAATGTGAACTTCCACGAGCGTAAGGGCGAAGAAGAATTGCAAGCGGCTGTTGAGAAAGTTCTCAAGAAGACTGCCAAGAAATACCGTGAGTACGGCATTAAAGAAAAACCCTACGTTGTTGTTAAAGCTGATGCTGGAACATACGGTATGGGCATAATGGTGGTGAATGATCCTTCGCAGCTCAAAGACCTGAACCGCAAAGACCGCAATAAAATGAGTGTCGTAAAAGAAGGTCTTGAGGTGAGTGATGTATTGATTCAAGAGGGCGTCTATACCTTTGAGAAGGTTAATGAAGCTGTTGCAGAGCCAGTGGTGTACATGATCGATCGCTACGTGATTGGTGGCTTCTATCGAGTACATACTGACCGCGGCCCCGATGAGAATTTGAATGCTCCAGGCATGCATTTTGTGCCTTTGGCATTTGAGCAAAACTCTATCCCAGATTTAGGCGCAAAGCCTGGTAGCGCACCGCCAAATCGTTTTTATCTATATGGCGTCGTCGCTCGTCTAGCCTTGCTGGCAGCCTCTCTAGAGCTAGAGCGCTCTGATCCTAATGCTGAAGCTGCTTAATTTATTCGGATACTGACATGAACCTGCTTTTCATTGCGGATCCTTTAGAGTCTTTCAAGATTAGTAAAGATTCCACCTTAGCAATGATGCGAGTTGCACAAGAAGCGGGACATCAACTTTGGTTTTGCGAAAGTCGCAACATTCTCTGGAGAAAAGATTTTGTCGTGGCAGACTGCCAGACTCTCGATATCAAGCCAAGCGGTACTGCATGGTTTGAATTGGGTGCTGTAGAAGAGCGTCCACTAAATACCTTTAACGCAGTCATGATGCGTACTGACCCGCCATTTGATATTGAATATCTCAATACCACTTGGTTACTGTCTGCTGCGGTTCGACAGGGTGCGAAAGTATTCAACAATCCAACTGCTATTCGGGATCATTCCGAAAAGATCTCCATCACTGAGTTTCCCGAACTCATTCCACCAACTTTAGTAACGCGCGAACTCAGTGCAATTGAAGTGTTTCATCAAGAGCATCAAGATATTGTGATTAAGCCATTGGATGGCATGGGTGGTATGGGTGTATTTCGAATTGGGCCAGATGCACTAAATCTTGCCAGCATTGTTGAGACCTTAGGTGAAAATGGCGCACGTACTTTGATGGTGCAGAGATTCTTGCCAGAGATTAAGCAAGGAGATAAACGGGTGTTGCTGATCGGTGGTGAGGTGGTGCCATTCTCATTAGCTCGTATTCCGCAGGGTAGTGAAATCCGAGGCAATTTGGCTGCAGGGGGCAAGGGAGTGGCAATGCCACTGACGGATGCTGAGAGAAAAGTTGCGGAGCGCTTGGCTCCCATTTTGTATGCCCGGGGCTTATTCTTGGTAGGATTGGATTTAATTGGGGCATACGTCACAGAAATTAATGTGACTAGTCCAACCTGTTTTGTAGAAATTACTGAGCAAAGTGGATTTGATGTCCCAAAATTTTGGTTAACGGCGCTTGAAAAGGCATTGGTATAAACATGATCGGAATCGTCATAGTTGCCCACACCCCAGTAGCGAGCGCGATGCTTGGTTTTGCTGAGCATGCTTTTGGTGTGGCACCGGAGAGAGTGAGGGCCGTAGACATTCCGCCCTACGAAGATATAAAAATCAGCTTCGATCGGCTCTTAAAAGCCGCCTATGGGGTCAATACAGGTCAGGGCGTTTTGATTTTGACTGATGTGATGGGTGCCACCCCAGCCAATGTGGCAGCTAAGCTTGAAGCTCTGGGCCCACTTTCAGGTTTGAATGCTCCCGTTGTTGTTTTAGCGGGTCTTAATTTACCTATGCTAATGCGATGCATCTCCCATCGTGGCGAGAGCCTAGAAGAATTGGCTCACAAAGCGCTTCAAGGCGGCCAAAATGGCATTCTGCGTTTAGGTTCTAAAACCCCACAAGCCACTACAGAGAAATAGGATTCGCGATGCCAGTTACTGAAATCGAAATTATTAATAAGTTGGGCTTACATGCTCGAGCATCAGCCAAGCTATCTCAGCTTGCTGCTGAGTTTCCCTGTGAAATCTTCTTGTCCCGCAATGGGCGTCAAATCAATGCCAAGAGCATTATGGGTGTCATGATGCTAGCTGCTGGGATTGGAAGTACGGTCACTCTAGAAACTGTTGGTGAAAAAGAAGATGAGGCAATGCAGGCTTTAACTGCATTGATCAATGATCGATTTGGTGAGGGCGAGTAAGGATGACTTTTGCTTTGCACGGAATAGCAGTCTCCAAGGGCATTGCCATTGGGAAGGCCGTACTGATATCGCGTGCTGCATTAGAGGTCAGTCATTACTTAGTTGAAGCTGGCAAAGAAGAGGATGAGGCTCAAAAATTATTAGATGCTTTTGAGCAGGTGCGCCAGGAATTGGTGCAATTACGTCAAGGACTACCTAAAGATGCGCCACAAGAAATGGCTGCATTCTTAGATGTTCACGGCATGATCTTAGCCGACCCTGCTTTAGCTGAGAAGCCCATTAAATTAATTCGCACCCAAAGGTTAAATGCGGCTTGGGCTTTAACAACCGAGTTAAATGATCTCTTAGAGCAATTTGCAGATATTGAAGATACCTATTTAAAAGAGCGTGCTAACGATATTCGTCAGGTGGCAGAGCGCGTTATTAAAGCCTTGAATGCCCAGCAAAAAGATCCTTTAAATGACACTGAATTTTTGCCTGCAAGCGATATTGGTATTGAGTCGATTATCGTTGCCCACGACATTGCTCCTCATGACATGCTGCGTTTTAAAGATCACGCTTTTACGGGGTTTGTAACCGATCTTGGTGGTAAGACCTCTCATACCGCTATTGTTGCGCGCAGTATGGAAATTCCGGCAGTAGTTGGTGTGCGACATGCCAGTGAAATGATTCGCCATGGTGATTGGCTGATATTGGATGGAGAACATGGAGTTGTCGTTGTTGCGCCCGATGAACAACTTCTTGCCGAGTATCGAAAACTACAAGCTCAAGCCTTAAAAGAGACCCGCAAGCTTAAGCAGTTAAAGCATTCCAAGACAGAAACAGCTGATCGTGTCGAGATAGAGTTATCTGCCAATATTGAATTGCCCGAAGATGCTATTCAGGCAGTGAAGCTGGGTGCCATAGGTGTTGGCTTATTCCGCTCCGAATTTTTATTCATGGATCGCAAGCAAGCCCTACCTGATGAAGAGCGGCAGTATGAAGAATATCGTCGCATAGTCGATTTAATGCATGGTCTGCCCGTCAATATTAGAACCATTGACGTTGGCGCTGATAAGGCCTTGGGTGGAGGTGGCGACACCTCTCAAACTGGCACATCACCACTTGGCTTGCGAGCGATTCGCTGGTCTTTGACAGAACCTGAAATCTTTTTAACGCAACTCAGAGCAATCTTGCGCGCATCGGCTCATGGTCAGGCGCGCATCATGATTCCGATGCTGGCTCATGCCAAGGAAATCGATGAAACATTTGGATTGATTGAAAAAGCTAAGCAGCAATTACATCAGCGTGGCCAGGCGTTTAATCCCAATATTCAAGTTGGCGCGATGATTGAAGTCCCCGCAGCTGCCTTGATGCTACCGCTCTTTATCAATCGATTCGATTTTCTTTCTGTTGGTACTAACGACTTAATTCAGTACACCTTGGCAATTGATCGCGCAGATCATGCGGTGGCACACTTATATGACCCTTTGCATCCAGCTATTTTGAATTTGCTATTTAACATCATCGATCAAGCTAAGCGCGCTGATGTGCCTGTTGCTGTTTGCGGTGAGATGGCTGGCGATCCAGCATTTACAAAGCTATTGCTTGCCCTCGGTCTGACGGATTTCTCAATGCACTTCAGTCAGTTATTGTTGGTCAAGCGTGAGATATTAAAAGCAAATGTAGGTCTATTAAAGACTCGCGCCCCCAGAGTGCTTCGTGCCTATGAGCCCGAAGAGCAGGCCAAAGCATTGGAATATTTGCTGTCTTAATTCCCCAGGTGTTGGGAGCCGCACACTTTACAGGCGGGATTACGAGCAATACGAATCTCATCAATCTGAGTATTCATAGCATTCCACAACAACATTCTTCCAACGAGAGGCTGACCAAAGCCAATCAAGGTCTGAAGAGCTTGGGCCGCCTGCATTGCGCCAATAATGCCAACGAGCGGGGAAAAGATTCCCATACTGGCGCAACTGACTTCCTCAAACCGCTCTTCAGGAGAAAAAAGGCAGGCGTAGCAGGGTGATGTTTCATTACGAAAATCAAATACACTGAGTTGACCATCAAATTTGAGTGCAGATCCAGAGACCAGTGGAATCTTGTAGGTAAAGCAGGCTTGATTGATCAGCTGGCGGGTAGCGAAGTTATCTGTGCAATCTAGAACAAGATCTACTGCCGGCAAGAGTGTATTTAGTAAATCTTTTGAAGCCTTTTCTACGATTGCATTAATCGTGAGGGCAGAATTTAGGCTTTGTAAAAATTGTTTCCCAGATTCCACTTTAGTCTTACCTATCGAGTTCTGGGTATGCATGATTTGGCGCTGCAAATTAGTGAGCTCTACTTGGTCGTGATCAACTAGCGTTATCTCTCCTACGCCAGCAGCAGCTAGATAAGGTGCAGCTGCGCTACCTAGTCCACCAGCACCAATGATGAGTATGTGCGAGCCAAGCAACTTTTCTTGGCCAGCAACATCAACTTCTTCTAGTAGTAAATGCCGCGAGTAGCGAAGCAGCTGCTCATCATTCATATGTATTCTTAATGCGAGAACTTACTCTAGCTTAGAGGCGGAGCGTTTCACGGGCTCACCATTGATAAATGCGACTGCCTGAGTAAGCATGAAGTCATCTGCACCGCCGAGCTCGACAGGCTTCTTCGACTTTTCTTTTTCTTTCTCTTCAGGAGTCTTCTTGGCATTTTTTTCTTCAATGCGCTGTAGCTCTTCTAGTCGACGCTTTTCCCGCTCAGAGGCTAACTTTTCTTCTGAAGATTGCTTATTGCGCAAATGCTTCTCGCTGTCGATCTCGCGAGTGATCAACACATCATCAGGATCACCATCTTTGTTTTGATCCACTGCAATATCAGGTTTGATGCCATACGCTTGAATGGATTTACCACTTGGTGTGTAGTAATACGCCGTAGTGATTTTCAATGCCGAGTCATTGGTGAGAGGGCGGACTGTTTGTACCGAGCCTTTACCGAAAGTCGTTTTACCAATAATGGTTGCACGTTTGTAATCTTGTAATGCGCCAGCCACAATCTCGGAGGCTGATGCTGAATAGGCATTTACCAAAACTACCATTGGTAACTTTTTATACATGGCTGGCACCCCAGCTAAGGGATCTCCAGGCTCACTAAGGCGATACATCGCCGGTGTTGCATTAAATACCTGCTTAGAGTCAGCTGTCTGCCCTTTCGTGGAAACGATGACAGCATCTGCTGGTAAGAAAGCAGCAGCAACACCGACTGCGCCTTGTAATAAGCCACCGCCATTGTTTCTGAGATCAAGAATGATGCCCTTCATTTTTGGATCTTGATTTGCAAGCTCAGTTAATTTCTTAGCAAGATCGGGAATAGTGCGCTCTTGAAAGCTCGTCACCCTGACCCAAGCAATGTTGTTATCCAAAATTTTGGCTTTAACTGATTGCACTTTAATTTCAGCGCGGGTAATGGTTACTGGGAAACTACGCTCTTCGCTTTTACGAAAGACGGTCAAGGTAATTTTTGTGCCTGGTGTACCGCGCATGGTGCGCACTGCTTTATCTAGCGACATACCACGAACCGGTTTGTCGTCTAAGCGAGTAATGAGGTCACCAGCTTGTAAGCCAGCGCGTGCTGCAGGGCTATCTTCAATTGGATTGAGTACTTTAACAACGCCATCTTCTGAGGTGATTTCAATACCAAGACCAGCAAACTTGCCACTGGTTTGTTCTTGCATTTCGGAGAAGTCTTTTTTATCCAGATAGGTGGAGTGAGGATCAAGGCTGCTCACCATACCCTTGACTGCATCGGTCAGCAGTTGTTTATCTTCAATTGGCTCAACATACTCACGCTTAATTTGCGCAAAGACATTCGATAGTGTCCGCAGCTCATCTAAAGGGAGTGTCGTGCCCTGTTGAGCTGTAGCTGAAAGCTGAATAGTGGCTGCAACCCCGGCGATGAGGCCGACAGAGACTAGGGCAAAGTTCTTGAAAAATACGCGCATGTTTCAGTTTTACCTTAATTCAAATAAAAATGCTGGATAGGTTTGAGATTGTCATCGAGCTCGTAAACCAGCGGGATGCCATTGGGAACATTGATTTCCATGATGTCTTCATCAGAAACCTGATCGAGATACTTAATTAAAGAGCGAATGCTATTGCCGTGTGCGACAAGTAATACCCGCTTACCAGCCTTAAGGGCGGGGGCGATCGATTCATTCCAAAGGGGTAATACACGCTCAACATTGTCTTTAAGGCACTCCCCCAGGGGAATGTCGGAATCACTCAGTTTTGCGTAACGCGGATCATTTTGCGGATTACGCGCATCATCTTTTTCTAGTAGTGGTGGGCGTATATCGTAGGAGCGACGCCAAATATGAACCTGGGTATCTCCGTATTGTTGGGCAGTTTCAGCTTTATTGAGACCTGTGAGGGCGCCATAGTGGCGTTCGTTCAGTCTCCAGCTATGCACCACCGGCAACCACATGAGGTCCATAGCGTCCTGAACGTGCCACAGGGTACGGATCGCTCTTCTGAGTACTGAGGTATAGGCCACATCAAACTCATAGCCAGCTTTACGGAGATTTTCACCTGCAGCAAGGGCCTGTTCAGTACCTTTAGGGGTTAAGTCAACGTCCGCCCAGCCAGTAAATCGGTTTTCAAGGTTCCAAGCGGATTCGCCATGACGAATAAGGACAAGTTGTTTCATAGAGCCATTCTATAATCCGGTGATGAACTTTCTCACACAAATTGATAATTTAGCGCTTATTGCCCTCCTGCTGGTTACGGGCGCAGCGCTCTTCTTCCCTACATTATCTACGCTTATTAGCGGAAAAGGCTTATCGCCTACAGAAGCAACTATTTGGATCAATCGTCGCAAAGCAGCAGTTTTGGACTTACGTCCAGCATCCGATTTTAAGATTGGCCACCTACCAGGATCAAAGCATATTTTGGCTGAGCAAATTCCATCTGGAATAGATAAGCTCAAACTAGATCGTAACAATCCCATTATTTTGGTTTGTGAGTCTGGTGCGAATGCTCGCAAGCTAGTCCCGGAGCTCAATAAGTTGGGGTTCCCAGAGGTTGCAGTCCTAGATGGTGGCGTTCAAGGCTGGCAAGCCGCAGCCTTGCCATTAGTTAAATAATTCAGCGAGCCTTAGATATGCCACCAGTCACGATGTACAGCACTCAAGTTTGCCCATATTGCGTTATGGCAGAGAAGCTTCTGCACAAGAAGGGCGTTGCCAGTTTAGAGAAGATTTTGATTGACCGGGATCCTGCACAGCGCGAGATCATGATGACCCGTACTGGTCGTCGTACAGTGCCACAAATTTACATTGGTGAGACTCATGTTGGTGGTTATGACGATCTCGTTGCTTTAGACCGTGCCGGCCAACTTGATCCACTGCTAGCTTAAAAATTTACTCAGAAAGTTTCCATGACTGAACAAACTACTTCCGCTCCAGATGCAGCCGATACCTCAAAAGAGCCTGGTTTTCGTATTCAAAGAATCTATCTCAAGGATTTATCTCTAGAGCAACCGCATGCACCGCAAATTTTATTGGTTGCAGCTGAGCCTCAAGTTGAGGTTGAAGTCGATGTTGCAGTTACCCGCTTGGGCGATGAAATTTTTGAGGTTGCCTTGATTGCAACAGTCACTGCCAAAGTAGAGAGCAAAGTGCTCTTCTTGGTTGAGGCAAAACAAGCAGGTATTTTTGAATTTAACAATATTCCTGCAGAGCAAATTGATCCCATGTTAGGCATTGCTTGCCCAACAATTTTGTATCCTTATCTGCGCTCAAATATTGCCGACACTATTAGCCGTGCTGGTTTCCAGCCAATTCATTTGAATGAGATTAATTTCCACGGTATGTACGAGCATCGCCTGATCCAGGCTGCGCAAGCTACTGCAACGGAAAGTAGCTCAGCCGATGAAAGCAAAATCATTCTTCCTCACTAAGCTGACTTTTAAAGCCCACAGATCATGAAAGTGACGCTGCTTGGAGCTGGTTCATGGGGTACAGCTATGGCAGCGCAAGCTGCCCGTTATCTTCAGCCGGGCGACGTTTGTCTTTGGTCTCGAAGCCTTGAGCAAATTGAGGACATACAGCAGTCAGGTGCAAACACAGGCTATTTACCTGGCGTTGCCTTACCCAAGGGCTTGCAGTTAGAGGTAAATTTTGAGAGGGCCGTTGAACGCCTTTCTGAAAATGATCTTTTGGTAATTGCTACCCCGATGTCCGGTTTATCGGAAACGGTAGCGCAGGTATTGCGCCTTGCAAAGCATCCGCTCAATATTGTTTGGTTATGCAAGGGCTTAGAGCCTAGCTCTGCCCTATTACCTCACCAAGTAGTGGCACGCGAAGATCAACTTCACAGTCATGGCATACATCATTCTTACGGCGCTCTGTCAGGACCCAGTTTTGCACAAGAAGTGGGTAATGGCATGCCTTGTGCATTAACCATCGCTAGTAAATCCAATACTTTGTGTGACATTGTTCAGGGCGCTTTTCACCACGGCAATATGCGCATCTATGCCAGCGATGATTTGGTTGGTGTCGAACTAGGGGGCGCTATTAAAAACGTTTTAGCGATTGCAGCTGGTATTGGTGATGGCTTGGATCTAGGTTTAAATGCACGCGCTGCAGTATTAACTCGTGGCCTTGCAGAAATGATGCGTTTAGTAAAAGCGGCTGGTGGTAAACCAGAGACCTGTATGGGGTTAACTGGCGTAGGCGATTTGATCTTGACGGCTACTGGCGATCTCTCTCGTAATCGTCGTGTTGGTTTAGCACTTGCAGTAGGAAAACCGCTGCCTGAAATTTTAGACAATTTAGGACATGTTGCTGAGGGTGTTTTATGCGCCTCTGCTGTCAGTAATCTCGCTACGCGTTTGGGTGTTGAGATGCCAATTATTAATATGATGGGCGAAGTCTTGTCTGGAAAACTATCGCCACATGAAGCAGTTAAAAAACTGATGGGGCGCGACCCCAAGCTAGAAGTTTAGGTTCCTTAACTTCCACCTAGCAATCCGTTCTGGCGCCAAGCTTCATACACTACTATCGCCACCGTATTCGAGAGATTCAAACTGCGACTGCTATCTTGCATTGCTAAGCGCATTTGGTTGGGGATTGGAATCGAGCTTCTAACTTCTTCGGTGATGCCTTTAGTCTCTGAACCAAAAATAAAATAATCTTCGGGTAAATATTTGCCATCATGAAACTTGCCAGACCCTTTGGTAGTCAAGGCGAAAAGACGCTCAGGTAGAGGGTGTTCATCAGCCAAAAATTGCGCCCAGTTTTGATGAACTTTGACTTTAGCGAACTCGTGATAGTCCAGGCCAGCCCTGCGCAGTTTGGCATCCTCCATTGGAAAGCCGAGTGGCTCGATGAGATGCAGCTTTGCCCCGGTGTTTGCGCACAGGCGAATGATGTTACCCGTGTTGGGTGGAATTTCTGGTTCGAATAAAACGATATTAAACATGTGTTGTTCTTTGCATTAACTTCTGGAGACTGGGTACAGCGTTCGTAAAAGAACCCAATTAATAACCTGAGATGCCCCATTGTCCTTCAATACGCGAGCGATTTCATTTAAGGTTGCACCACTAGTCATGACATCATCAAACACAATGACTGAAGCAGATTCTAGTTGCCCTTGAAATTGAGGATTGATATAGAACATATCTTGAATAGCAATTTGACGATTAGCGCGATTCTCCTTAGCCTGATGCTGGGTATGGTGATAGCGTTTTAAAATATATGGGTTTTTATGGATGTGCTTGTCGCAATCAATCCGCCTGGCTAATTCCCAGCTTTGATTGAAGCCGCGAGAACACAATTTTTCTGGACTCAGTGGTACCGGTATTAAATACTCTGCACGTAAATTATTTAAGCTCTGGGCCATCAGTTGATTCCATGTTGATGCCAGACCATGTGCACAAGCAAGGCGTCGCTGATATTTGAGCAGATGTAAGGCAGACTGCAATCTACCCTCGTAGCGATCAAGACAATGAGTTTCATCAAAGTAGGGTGGATTAGCAATGCACTCTCGGCAGCGTTTTTCTTTCAGCTCCCCAGCTTCAAGAGTAAGGCCACATTGCTGACAGCATTCGTAATTGGATAGTAGATCTGATTCCAGTTGGATGGAGCAATCAAGGCAGAGAGTGAGTCGCTGAAATGCCCCACAAACAATACATGCGCTTGGCAGTAAGTGAGAACAAATTGTTTGGAAAATATTCTCTGTTGGATGCATGGGTCGCTGAGTATACTGAGTCAATGACCCAATCAATCAGATGGCTTCAGGATGAAATTGCAACGCGCATGTTGCAAAAATTAGACATCGTGAAATTAGAACCAAAAGACATTTTGCTGATTCCAGATTTTCCTGGAGTACATAGTTCTTTTCTGACAAAACGCTTTCCAAAAATTCGTTTTCATAGTGCACCTGAATGCGAGCTATCAGGCTTTAATTTATTTAAATTGAGGGCGGCTCGTTTTTGGAATTCAAGAATGAAGTCGGCATCCCTTATTTCCCTAGATGACTACAAGAAAACAGGGCGCATTAACCTGCCTAGTAATTCTGTAGATTTAGTAGTGAGTGTTCTCTTGATTCAGGATTTAGCCGACCCTAAGCATTTTTTGCAGGAGTGTCGCCGAGTACTCAAAGAAGGTGGATTGCTGACATTCAGTTATTTGGGTCCTGATACCGCCAAAGAGCTCAGAGCTGAATTCTTGGCACAAGAATTACCTATTCAAAACTTGGCCAGCCCTTGGGATATGCACGATATGGGGGATGCCCTGCTGGGCGAGCGTTTTTCTGACCCAGTGATGGATATGGAGTTCTTGGGTTTGGACTATGACTCTGACAACGTCCTTTTGTCAGATGCAAGAGCGCTCAATTTGCTTGGTGCCGACTATCAAAATAGCGTCATAGCGACTCAATTGCCTCAAAAACTGACCTTAGAGGTGGTTTATGGGCACGCCTGGGCTTTGGGTAAGAACCTTGCTAAGGCGCAAGATGATGTCGCTTATATTGATTTAAATCAAATAGGGCGCAAGACTAGGAATGATCCTGCTTAAGTGTAAGTGTTCACTATCTTTTAAACCATTATCAAGATTGAGCGAGGCATAGTAGGCCCTGTTTGTTCTTGAGCCTAATTAACCCTATAATTACGTCTAGTTGAATTGCTTGATACCGTTTTTTTGGGCTTTCTGAGGTTGTTTTTATACAGAAGCTCATGACAATAAACAGAGAATAAGATGAATTTATTTGGAAAAGTCACTAGGGCTTCGCTCTTTTTAGCAGCAGCCTTTGGCACTGCATTTGCACGTGCGGCTGAAGATATGCAGGGTGGTCCAGCAGTAAATCAGCTGAATTTCACTGCTCCAGCCACAAAAATCATGGCAGAGATTCATTGGTTGCATTGGATGATGTTGGTCATCTGCGCACTCATTTTTGTGGGCGTATTTGGAGTGATGTTTTATTCCATCTTGAAGCACCGTAAATCTCTCGGTGCTAAGTCTGCTTCTTTCCATGAAAGCACTACTGTTGAAATTATTTGGACAATCATTCCCTTGATCATTGTTATTGGTATGGCATTGCCAGCAACCAAGACAGTTGTGGCAATGAAAGATACTACCAATTCTGACATCACTATTAAGACTACTGGTTATCAGTGGAAGTGGGGTTACGACTACATCAAAGGGGAAGGCGAAGGAATTAGTTTCTTGTCTACCTTGGCTACCTCTCGTGAGGCTATTAATAACCTCGCACCAAAATCAAATACGTATTTGATGGAAGTGGACAATGAGATGGTAGTGCCAGTTGGTAAAAAGATTCGCATTATTACCACTGCAAATGATGTGATCCATGCATGGGCGGTTCCAGCATTTGGTGTGAAGCAGGATGCTATTCCTGGTTTTGTTCGTGACACTTGGTTCCGTGCAGAAAAAATTGGTACCTATCGCGGTCAATGTTCCGAGCTATGCGGCGCACAACATGCTTTTATGCCGATCGTAGTGAGAGTCGTTTCCCCAGAGGATTACACCAAGTGGGTAGATGAGAAGAAAAAAGAAATGGGCGCAACATCTGACGACCCATCCAAGGTGTACGCCATGGATGAGCAGAAAGAGCGTGGCGCTAAGGTTTACGCATCTAACTGCGCAGCATGTCACCAGCCAAATGGCAAAGGTGCTGGTGCCTTTCCGGCATTAGATGGCAGCAAGATGGTGCTTGGACCAAAAGCAGCTCAATACAACATTCTTATTAATGGTAAGGGCGCAATGCCAAAGTGGGCTGGCGTGATTTCTGATGGTGATATTGCCGCAGTAATGACCTATACCCGCAATGCATGGGGCAATAAAACGGGCGAAATAATTCAGACCCAAGATATTGTCTCTGCGCGTGCTGGCAAGTAATTTTTTAAGAATTTATACAGATCAAACTAAACCGGAGTAATCCATGAGCACTATTTCAACTACCCACGATCACGCACACGACCATGCGCATGATGACCATACGCCACATGGCTGGCGCCGTTGGTTGTTTGCAACTAACCACAAAGATATCGGTACGATGTACTTGATCTTCTCGTTTATCAGCTTGCTAGCTGGTGGTGTGATGGCTCTGGGTATTCGTTTGGAGTTGTTCCAACCAGGTTTGCAATTTTTGCGCCCTGAGTTCTTTAACCAGTTAACCACCATGCACGGTTTGGTAATGGTGTTCGGCGCCATCATGCCGGCTTTCGTTGGCTTTGCAAACTGGATGGTTCCTTTGCAAATCGGCGCATCCGATATGGCTTTTGCTCGTATGAATAACTTTAGCTTCTGGATTTTGCCAGTGGCTGCTTGCTTATTATTTGGTTCATTCTTAGCTCCTGGCGGTGCTCCTGCTGGTGGTTGGACTTTATATGCTCCATTGACACTACAGATGGGCCCAGGTTTAGATATGGCCATCTTTGCACTCCATTTATTGGGTGCTTCTTCAATCATGGGTTCGATTAACATCATCGTGACCATCTTGAACATGCGTGCTCCTGGCTTGACTTTGATGAAGATGCCCATGTTCTGCTGGACATGGTTGATCACTGCATACCTGCTGATCGCCGTTATGCCAGTACTGGCAGGTGCAATCACGATGGTTTTGACAGATCGTCACTTCGGTACTTCTTTCTTCAACGCAGCTGGTGGCGGTGATCCAATTATGTTTCAGCATATTTTCTGGTTCTTCGGTCATCCAGAGGTTTACATCATGATTCTTCCAGCATTCGGAATCGTGAGCGAAATCATTCCTGCTTTCTCAAGAAAAACTTTGTTTGGTTATAGCTCCATGGTTTATGCAACTGCATCCATCGCGATCTTGTCATTCATCGTTTGGGCTCACCACATGTTTGCAACTGGCATGCCGGTAACTGGCCAGCTGTTCTTTATGTATGCCACGATGTTGATTGCTGTTCCAACAGGTGTAAAGATTTTCAACTGGGTGGCAACTATGTGGAAAGGTTCCATGACCTTTGAAACCCCGATGTTGTGGTCAGTTGGATTTATTTTCGTATTTACCATGGGCGGTTTTACTGGCTTGATATTGGCATTGGCGCCAATTGATATTGGCTTGCAAGATACCTATTACGTTGTTGCTCACTTCCACTATGTTTTGGTGGCTGGTTCCTTATTTGCGATGTTTGCTGGTTTTTACTACTGGTGTCCAAAGTGGACTGGCTACATGGCTAATGAAACTCGCGGCAAGATCCACTTCTGGACTTCCATGATTTTCTTTAACGTCACTTTCTTCCCAATGCACTTCTTGGGCTTGGCAGGTATGCCACGTCGTTATGCTGACTACCCAACCCAGTTCGCTGACTTCAATACGATTGCATCTATTGGCGCACTCGGATTTGGTTTGTCTCAGGTTTACTTCTTGGTGTTTGTTGTGTTGCCGGCCTATAACGCCAAAGGTGAAAAAGCTTCAATGAAGCCATGGGATGGCGCTAAGGGTTTAGAGTGGACAGTGCCATCACCAGCACCACACCATACATTTGAAACGCCTCCAACTACTGCAGAGTTAAATGCTGCAGGAGTCTAAAGTGGCGGCGCACAAATCCCAATCTGCCAGTAACCGCAGATTGGGCTTTATTCTTTTAACTGTTGTTCTAGTGTTCTTTCTGGGCATCCTGATTAAATACGGCCTACTGGGTTAAAGCCCTCTGAATGCTCATGTCTGCTATTGCCTCCATTAACCGCCAAATCTTGCTGAAGCTATTGATAGCTTCAGTCATGATGTTTGGTTTTGGTTATGCACTGGTGCCAATGTATAAAGCTTTGTGTGAGGTGACTGGTATTAATGTGGTCACTAGCAAGAACGACTATGGTATTCGTGCCTACAGTGCAAATAAGGTTGGCAATACTCAGGTCGACTATTCTCGTAAGGTGACTATTGAGTTTGATTCTAATAGCCGCGGTCCTTTTACGTTTCGTCCAGTCAAGAACTTCTTAGAAGTGCATCCAGGTGAAATGACGGAGATCGTTTACGAAGTTACTAATAACTTAAGTCGCCCTGTTGATGCTCAAGCTATTCCAAGCTATGCACCTAAAAGTGCGATGGAATTCTTTACTAAACTAGAGTGTTTTTGTTTTCAGCAGCAAACCTTGGCGCCTCATGAAATGAAGAAGATGCCAGTTGTGTTTGTCATTGATGCCGGCTTACCTGCTGATGTGAAAACAATTACCTTGTCATATACCTTCTTTGAGTTGGGTATTGGCCAGCAGCCAGCTGGTTCTACAACACCTAAATCCAAATCTGCGTCATGAGTAAGAAAAGTTCATTTACGCAATCTATGATCGCGGTCTTGTGGGCCTTTTTAGGTGTGCGTAAGAAATCAGGTCTGCAGGAAGATGTTGCTTCATTAAGTTTTGTCCACATTATTATTGCGGGAGTTTTAGGTGCCTTGATTTTTATGGGCACACTCCTTTTGATAGTTAAAGCAGTTGTGTCCCATTGATTATTTTTTTGATTGAATAGAGAGAATCAGATGTCATCCAATTCAACCCCTTACTATTTCGTTCCTGGACTATCTAGCCATCCAGCTTCGGCAGCCTTAGGTTTGCTTGCTTTTGCTGCTGGCATGTCCGGTTGGGTAAACCACGCAGCTTGGGGCGGCCCAGTGACTGCAGTCGGTGTACTTTGGGTGTTAGTTGTTCTTTACAAGTGGTTCGGAGACACCATTGCTGAATCCAACTCCGGTAAGAATGGCGTCAACGTCGATATTTCTTATCGTTGGTCTATGGCCTGGTTCATCTTCTCCGAGATCATGTTCTTTGCCGCATTCTTTTCTGCATTGTTCTACGCGCGCAATATTGCGATGCCATGGATGGGTGATGTGGAAAGCAAATTGCTCTGGCCGAATTTCCAGGCTGTTTGGCCTAATGATGGCCCTGCTGGTTTAGTAGAGAAATTTACGACTATGGGTCCTTGGCCCATTCCAACGATTAATACTTTATTGCTTTTGTCTTCCGGTGTGACCGTAACTTACGCTCACCACGCGATTCGTGAAAACCACATGAAGAAAGCGATCAACGGCTTGGCTGCTACCGTTGGTCTTGGCATTATCTTCTTGGGCTTTCAGATGTATGAGTACTACCATGCATATCATGCCTTGAACTTGAAGTTAACTTCAGGCGTTTATGGCTCAACCTTCTTTATGTTGACAGGTTTTCATGGCTTCCACGTATTCCTTGGTGGCCTGATGTTGGCGATTGTTCTCCGTCGTATGATTCGCGGTGACTTTACTGCTGAAAATCATTTTGCCTTTGAAGGTGCTGCTTGGTATTGGCACTTCGTTGACGTCGTTTGGCTTGGTCTGTACATTGCTGTTTACTGGATGTAGGGAAATAAAAATCGGGGCGTAGAGCCCCGATTTGTTTTGAGCCCTCATCTTTTAGCGGAAGGCGCTTAGTTTATTCCCACACGAACGCCAGTAGCTTCGATATAACCAAAGTAGTGGGCAATCAGAATTCCTAAGAAGAGTACGATTGACAGTCCAATACGTAACATAAGTGACTGAACCATTCTTGAGCTGCGACCCTTATCTTTCATCATGAAATAGAGTGCTGAGCCCAAGCTCCCGACAATGATTAGCAGTGCAACTGGAATAACCCATTTCATTTCAAAGTACCCTTGTGAATATTTTTTCTAGCTTAATTACTAGTCGTCTAGTTGCTACATTATCAGCCCTTATGGTGATTGTAGTTGGCTGCGGCGCTGGTATTTGGCAGTTAAACCGAGCAGAGCAAAAGATTCGCTTGGGTGAATCTTTAAGTGCAAGATTGCAAATGTCTACTCTGAATGCGAATGCCGATAGTTTGACCCTAGAGCAGGCTACAGAGCGCCGAATTCTAGCCCGTGGACGTTTTATTCAAGATGAGGCGATTTGGCTGGATAACCGTCCTCGCCCCATTCCTGAGGGTGGTACTGGCGCTGCAGGACAATCCGGCTTTTATGTGATGATGCCTTTGAAATTGGATGGCCAAGAACTTGTGCTTTGGGTTAACCGGGGTTGGGCTCCTCGTAATAACGAAAATCGTATTGAGTTACCCCCAGTGAAAACAGCGGATCAAGTGGTGACTGTTGAGGGGATTGCTTTCCCTCATCCTGGAAGGGTTTATGAGCTTGGAAAAAAGGATGCTACCCAAGCAAGACCTCGGATTGAGCAAAATTTTGATTTAGGTCTTGAGGCACAAAGTCATCAATGGAAGCAACTTCCGTTCATTGTTCGAGAGTCTGCTTCTTCGAAAGAGGATGGTTTACTGAGAAATTGGCCCTCCCCAACAAACGGAGTCGATCGCCATTATGCTTATGCATTCCAGTGGTTTGCTTTGGCATTGACTGGATTTTTATTTTGGCTCATTAATGGGTTCATGAAATATCGGCGAGAGCTTGCTGTGAATGGAGATAGAGAGTGAGTGATAAAGAATTATTGATTCCAGCATCACAAACAGATGCATCTGTAATTAACGCGCAAACTCGACGTGGGCGTATTCAGATGCTGCTATTGTTGCTTGCTTGCGCTGCACCAGTGATTGCCTCCTATTTAGCGTATTACGTTTTTAAGCCAGAGGGTGGAAAGACTAACTTTGGAACTCTGGTTCAGCCTGTGCAGGATATGAATCCCGCTTGGTTTGATATTCCTTTTGATGGAAAGTGGACTTTGCTAGTGGCAAGGCCGGCTGGGGAATGCACCATTAAAAATGAATCTTGTCTCGAGGCTCTATTTTTAATGCGTCAACTACGTATTGCTGTTGGTCGTGAAAGTAGTCGAGTTCAACTAGTGTGGGTCAATACTGATGGCAAAGCAGTAGATCCGGAAGTATTGCTGGCATACGATCAAAAGACGGCGGGATTTCAGATTGTAGATTTGCCAGTAGATCCTCAATTAAGAGCGCAATTTGATGCGTGGCTTAATCGTGATGGAGCAGGTCAGAAGATTCAGTTGATTGATCCGAGTCCAGCCAAGATGATGATTTTTCCGGTGAGCAATTCACCAAAAGAGTTTGGCAGTATGAAAAAGGATCTTGAGAAGTTATTGCGTCTCAATCGTAAGGGTGAAAAATTGCAATGAGTAGCATGCTATTGCTTGCGGAGTTAGCTGCAATCGCAATCGTCTTTGCGGGTCTACCTTTGGCTTATCTCTGGACTAGGCCGGCTTATAACTTTTTCCAAAAGCTCAATTGGGTTTTGGTTTTCATGACCTTTGACTTGATTGTGTTTGGCGCTTTTACTCGCCTAACGGACTCTGGTCTGGGATGTCCTGATTGGCCTGGTTGTTATGGCACATCAAATCCATGGCATGCCATTAGTGAGATCCAGCAAGCTGAGGCGAATATGCCTACGGGTCCTGTGACGGTCATCAAGGCTTGGATTGAAATGATTCATCGATATTTAGCAATGACAGTCGGAGCACTGATTTTGATTCAAGTAGCAGTTGCCTGGAGTAAGCTCCGTAGCCTAGGTAAGAAACCTTTATTGGGCAGTCTTGGCTTGCTGATTTTGGTATGTATTCAGGGGGCATTTGGTGCCTGGACAGTCACACTGAAATTGCAGCCTATTATTGTGACGATTCACTTAATGTTGGCTTTGGTTTTGTTGGCGTGCTTAACGACGTATGCGCAACAAGAGTGGATGGGTAAACCTTCCCCAGCTATTCGCCTGCAGAGCCAACCTCTTTCTGCAAAGTTACTTTTACTTGCGGCAGTGATCTTAAGTATGCAAATCTTTTTAGGTGCATGGGTGAGCACTAATTACGCTGTATTAGCTTGCCCCGATTTTCCAACTTGTATGGATCGTCTTTGGCCAGAAACAGCTTGGCAAGAAGGCTTCACCCTATGGCGTGGCTTAGGCCTGAATGCTCAAGGTGAATCTATTACACCTGTCGCTTTACAAACAATTCATTGGGCACACCGCGTATTTGCTATGGTTGCGGTAGTGGTACTAGGCGCCTTGGGAATAAGCGCTCTGCGTTTTAGTAATTCCACATCATCAGGAATGGCCCAAATTGCCAAGTTATTATTAGGCTTGCTCGTTCTCCAGGCTCTGACTGGAATTTCTAATGTAGTCTTTCAGTGGCCCCTCCTCGCTGCTTTAATGCATACGGCAGGTTCTGCTGCATTGGTGTTCTGTTTGGTTCGTTTAGTCCAATGGTCTTCTTGGACTGCCCCCATTCACATGAAGATGTCTAAATCATTATGAGTAGTCCAGCTTCCCCCAATCCTGTAGCGATGCCACGTTGGCGTCAATATTGGGTTCTCACCAAGCCCCGCGTCACGCAGTTGGCAGTATTCTGCGCTGTCATTGGCATGTTCTTGGCAACACCCGGCATGGTTCCTTATCCAGTTTTAATTGGTGGCATTGTTGGAATTTGGTTATTGGCAGGAGCGGCTTTTGCAATGAATTGTTTAATCGAGCAAGCCGTCGATGCCAAGATGAAGCGAACTGCTTGGAGGCCCTCTGCAACTGGTGAGGTAACGCCTTTTCACATTACTGTTTTCTCAATTATTCTCGGCGGTTTGGGAATGGTTATTCTGTGGATCTTCTGTAATCCGTTAACCATGTGGCTCACCGTAGCTACTTTTGTTGGTTACGCGGTGATTTATACCTGGTTACTCAAGCCTGCTACGCCACAGAATATTGTCATTGGTGGTCTCTCAGGCGCCATGCCACCTGCCTTAGGTTGGGCGGCAGTCACCAATACTTTGTCGGCGGAAGCGTGGCTCTTGGTGCTGATTATTTTTGTTTGGACTCCACCACACTTTTGGGCTCTTGCACTATACCGTCGCGATGATTATGTGCAAAGTGGCTTACCAATGCTGCCAGTAACCCACGGAGAGCGTTTTACACTTCTCAATATTTTGCTATACACACTGATTTTGATTGCGGCGACCTTATTACCCTATATTTACGGCATGAGTGGCTTAATTTATTTGATCTCAGCAATCATTCTGGGCTTGATATTCCTTGCCTACGTCATTGCTTTGTTTATTTCTTACAGTGATGCGCTGGCGAAGAAGACCTTCCGTTTTTCAATTACGTATCT
Source organism: Polynucleobacter sp. AP-Sving-400A-A2 (assembly GCF_018688155.1). NCBI lineage: Bacteria > Pseudomonadati > Pseudomonadota > Betaproteobacteria > Burkholderiales > Burkholderiaceae > Polynucleobacter > Polynucleobacter sp. AP-Sving-400A-A2. The sequence goes on along the minus strand of NZ_CP061312.1, from coordinate 1,900,046 downwards.
ATCTCTCCTTTTTGCAGTGCTATTAATTGATCACTATTTTGTTTGAGATGAATATGAATTCCCAAAAATCTTACTTGTATATTGCGCGCCTATTAATGTTGTCGCTGATTGCCGCAGTTCTACTAGCTTGCGGTCCGCAACAGAGCTTTAAGAATGTCGATATTACGGGTAGCAAGGCGTTTGGTACTGACTTTAGTTTGCTCGATCCCGATGGAAAGGTCAGAACGCTTGCTGACTTTAAAGGCAAGGCTGTTTTAATGTTCTTTGGTTATACGCAGTGTCCTGATGTTTGTCCTACGACGCTTACTGAGATGCAGCAGGTCATGACTATATTGGGTCCTCAGGCTGATAAGGTGCAAGTACTGTTTGTAACAGTAGATCCAGAAAGAGATACCGCAGCTATCTTAAAACAGTATGTGCCGGCATTTGATTCACGCTTCTTGGGATTGCGTCCAGCCGATGAAGCAGCTTTAGAAAAAGTGACTAAGGACTTTAAGGTTTATTACCAGAAGGTGCCCGGTACAAGTCCTGGGTCATACACGATAGATCACATGGCAGGAAGTTATGCCTTTGATCCAGAAGGACGTTTACGCCTGTACATCAAGCATGCGCAAGGTGCTGAGACCTTGGCGCAAGACTTGAAGGAACTTCTGAAGTAAAAGCTTCGAAGGAAGGGCTACTTAAGCTGCTTCGGTTTGCAAGAGACTGCGCATTTTTTTGAGTGCAGCAGTTTCAATCTGACGAACGCGCTCTGCAGAAATGCCATATTCGCTGGCGAGATCATGTAATGTTTTTGTCCCATTGCCCTCTGCATCCATAGCCAACCAACGTGACTGCACAATATTGCGACTACGCTCATCGAGCGCCATGAGTGCTTGGTCAAGCTGAGGACCATGTAATGCATCAGTCGCAGCAGCAGCCATCATTTCAGTAGGCTCTTGAGTGTTATCAGCTAACCACTGAATAGGTGCATAAGCTGATTCATCATTGCTGTCATCGCCCTCTAGGGCAACATCGCCACCAGCAAGACGCATTTCCATTTCTTTCACGTCGGAACCTTTGACATCGAGCGCTTTCGCTAAAGCCTCAACTTCATTTGGTGTCAGAGCGGCTAGAGTAGGCTTGTTACTACGCAGATTGAAGAACAACTTACGTTGCGCCTTCGTTGTAGCAACTTTGACTAAGCGCCAATTTTTGAGGATGTACTCATGAATCTCTGCCTTAATCCAATGGATAGCATAGGAGACTAAGCGTGCGCCTTGGTTAGGGTCATAGCGTTTGACAGCCTTCATCAAACCAATATTGCCTTCTTGAATTAAGTCAGCATGGGGAATGCCATAGCCAAGGTATTGACGTGCCACAGATACCACCAAGCGCAGGTGCGAGAGAACTAAAGTCTTCGCAGCATCGACATTTTCAGTGCGACGAAATTCTTGCGCAAGGTGCAGTTCCTCTGCAGCGCTAAGCATCGGTACGCGGTTCACATAGGAGATGTAAGAGTCGAGTGTGCCAACCCCCAGGGAAGGCAGCATCGGAAAGGCAAGCGAAGCCGCAGCAGTCTGCGCTGCTGGCAGTGTTTGCCTTGCTTGCAATTGCGGTTTGTATGCTTTCTTTTGAACCATTTTCTTTTATATGCTTTTGGTATTAATAGACGTCTATTTTAGCACTCTTGTCAAGAGAGTGCTAATGGTTTTTTACTTCCATAAGTCTATGATTTAATTGAATAATTCAGAAGAATATTGTGCGGCCGTGAAGGGGGCTAAATCATCAATTCCCTCACCTTTGCCTAAAGCTAGAACCGCTGGTTTTAGCCCATCGCCGAGGGTCTGTGCAAGTGCGCAAATGACTCCACCTTTAGCGGTGCCGTCCAATTTAGTCACAATTAAGGCAGAAAGTTCTAAAGCGGCATGAAAGGCTCTTACTTGGCTTAAACCGTTTTGACCAGTATTGCCATCAAGAACAAGCAAAGTCTGGTGAGGCGCCCCAGGAAGAGCTTTACCAATCACTCTTTTGATCTTCTTTAACTCTTCCATCAGATGGTCTTGAGTAGCCAGTCTGCCAGCGGTATCAATGATCAGGATATCGCTTTTGCGAGAAATCGCCGCATGAATGGCATCGTGCGCCACTGCCGCCGCATCACCACTTTCTTGCATGATGACATCGACCTGATTGCGGCCACCCCATTCAAGGAGCTGGTTGCGTGCCGCGGCCCGGAAAGTATCGCCAGCTGCCAGTAAGACAGATTTACCTTGCGACTGAAAAAGTCTGCAGAGTTTACCGATCGTGGTGGTCTTGCCAGCACCATTGACACCTATTACTAGCCACACCTCTGGTGTGGTCTTTTGCTCATGGACGTACAGGGGATTGGGGTTAGCCTCCAAGGCTTTCAGGAGTATCGCCACTTCTTCGATCAGTAGTTGCTTGAGTTCTTCAGGGCTGCTGGCTTTTTCCGATTTGGCGGCTTTACGGAGCTTATTAATCAATTGTTCGGTCGTGAGAAGGCCCACATCGCTCAGAATAAGAGATTCTTCTAGGGCATCAAACCAGGCTTCATCAGTCTGAATAGATTGGAATAAGGATCCGAGAGTTTTACGTAGGCCGAACATAATCGATACAATTTAATCCTTGCATCTTATCAATTAAATTCTTGGGATAGGTGATCTTGCAGATGCGTTCAACTTTATTCAGTTTTTCTCTCTATTTGGTCCTCAGCTGTTCTGCTGCTTTTGCGGCTCCAGAGGTGGGGCAAGCAAATACCCACGAGTTTCAACTCTCCAATGGCCTTAAGTTGATTGTGCGTGAAGATCATCGTGCACCTACCGTTGCACACATGGTTTGGTATCGCGCGGGCTCCATGGATGAGGTGAATGGCAAGACTGGGGTAGCGCATGTGCTGGAGCACATGATGTTCAAGGGCACCCACAAAGTAAAGTCAGGTGAGTTCTCGCGCTTAGTTGCAGCAGTGGGCGGTCGAGAAAATGCCTTTACCTCCCGTGACTACACCGCTTACTTTCAGCAAGTTGAAAAGTCTAAGCTAGATGAGGTGATGAGATTAGAGGCTGATCGGATGTCCAACCTCAATTTTGATGATGCAGAATTTTTGAAAGAAATTCAGGTGGTGATGGAAGAGCGTCGACTGCGTACGGAAGATAATCCCAGCAGCTTGCTCAATGAATCGCTCACTGCTACCGCGTATATGAGTTCCCCTTACCGTCATCCGGTGGTTGGATGGATGAATGATTTGGTTAATATGAAAGCCATAGATGCACGTGATTGGTATCGCAGTTGGTACAAACCAAATAACGCAACTGTTGTCATTGCTGGTGATGTCGATCCTCAAGTGATTTTACGAGCGGTGGAAAAATATTACGGAGTTGCTTCCGCTAGAGAGTTGCCAGAACGTAAGCCCCAGATTGAACCCGTGCAAAAAGGCACTAAGCGAGTGCAAGTAAAAGCACCTGCTGATAGTGCGCAACTAGCAATGGCATGGAAAGTTCCTAAGCTAGAAGTAGGGAGCTTGGACAACAATGAACCTTATGCGCTAGAACTTTTGTCTGCTGTGCTTGACGGTTATGACAACGCACGCTTAAATCGCACGCTGGTAAAGCAAGAGCGCGTAGTAAATGATGTAGGCGTGGGTTACGACATGATCTCTAGAGGACCTGAACTATTTTTTATTAGTAGCAGCATGGCCAAAGGCAAGACAGTAGAGCAGGCGGAGAAAAGTATTCGTAAAGCCTTGAAAGAAGTTGTTGATAAAGGAATCTTAGAGTCAGAGCTCAAGCGGGTGAAGGTGCGCATTTTGTCTGATCAAATTTATAAGCGCGATTCCATTTTCGGGCAGGCCATGGAAATCGGCAGTACAGAGATGGCTGGATTCTCCTGGAAAGATATTGATGTGATGCTCGAGAAGATGCAAACCATTACTCCCGCACAAGTCCAAGCTGTTGCAAAAAAATATTTAGTAGATGAGGGGCTCACCATAGCAGTCCTAGACCCACAGGCACGGCAGTCCGGTGAGAGCAACCAAGGAGGCAATCGTGATGCTAAATAAATTCCTCTCGCAAATCTGTTTTGCAATTGCGCTGATAGTTGGAGTAAGCACATCAGCACACGCGATATTACCTATTGAAAAACTAGACTCCTTCAAGGGCGCGCAAGCCTATTTAGTACAAACCAAGGCACTGCCCATGGTGGATATCGAGATCAGTATTGATGCGGGCGACCGTTACGATCCAGAAGTGAAGAGTGGCTTAGCTACTATGGCTGGGCGGCTAATGAACTATGGCGCTAAATCTGATAAGGGTCTGTTAAATGAGGCGCAGATTGCTGATGAGATTGCAGACCTTGGTGCAAACCTCGGTATTTCTGTTGGCGGTGAGCGCGCTGTCATGCGTATTCGGACTTTGAGTCGTAAAGATTTACGTGATCGCGCCGTTCAATTGGCTTCGGCGATGTTGAGCGCGCCTACCTATGATGCAAAGATCTTGGCGCGTGAGAAGCAAAGGATGACTACTGCACTGCTAGAGTCGGAGACAAAGCCGGAGTCAGTGTTGGATCGTCGCTTTAGAAAATCCGTTTATGGAAACTATCCGCTGGCCAATTCACCAACAGTGAAAAGTATTGCCAATATCAGCGCAAGCGACCTGCAGCAGTTTCATAAACAGCTTTACCGTGGTGATCGAATGATTGTCAGCATTGTGGGTGATGTAAGCAAAGCCGAGGCTACTGAAATTGTTCAGGGTTTATTGCAAAGAGTGCCTCAGTCTGGATTTCCTGTAGCTAAGTTACCAGAGTTTGAGCGCTCACCAGTGGAGCCTTTAAGTCAACGCGAAGTTGCCATTCCGTTTGATTCTCAGCAAGCGCATATTACTATGGGGATGACTGCGATAAACCGTAACAACCCCGATTTCTTCCCATTACTAGTGGGTAACTATATTTTGGGCGGTGGCGGCTTTGTATCCCGTCTGATGTCAGAGGTGCGCGAGAAGCGTGGCCTTGCTTATAGTGTGTTTAGCTACTTTGCCCCAGGTAAGGATGCGGGGATATTTCAGGCGGGCTTACAAACAAAGAATGATCAAGCTACTTTAGCACTAGAGGTAATGAGTTCAACCATTGCGCAATTTATTACTGATGGCCCAACGCAAGCGGAGCTCGAGGCAGCCAAAGCAAACTTAATCAATGGCTATCCTTTAAGAATTGATAACAACCGTAAGTTACTCGATAACGTGTCATCCATTGCTTGGAATAATTTGCCTCTCGATACGATGGAGATTTGGACCAAGCAAGTGGAGACGGTTAGCCTTGAGCAAGTCAAAGCGGCGTTTCAAAAATACTTAGCCATGGATCGCATGAAAATTGTGGTCTTAGGAGCGAAAAATAAATAAGCTAGTTAAGTCAGCTTCATTAGGCATACGTTCTGAGCCCCCACAGAAAGTTCGCATTATTGGTGGGGTTTGGCGCAGTCGTTTGCTAGGTGTACTGGATTTACCCGGTCTTCGCCCCACTACCGATCGCATTCGTGAGACTCTCTTTAATTGGCTCGGACAAGATTTGGTCGGTTTGCGTTGTTTAGATTTGTTTGCTGGAACTGGCGCATTAGGTTTTGAGGCCGCCTCACGACATGCTATTTCAGTAACCCTATTAGAAAAAGACAAACAGGCCTATGCCAAACTCCTAGCGAATTTTGCTTTGCTGGAGTCATCTCCTGCTCCTGGAGATGTGCAGATTCTTCACAGAGATAGCTTGGAGTTCTTAAAACAACAAGCTGATCGCTCCAGCAACTTGATTTTTATAGACCCACCCTTTCAGGAAGAGGGTCTATTAAATCAAGCGTTTATAGAGGCTGCTCGTGTGTGTGATGACAGTGCGGGCGGGGGCATTTACGTAGAGTTTCCTGCTAGTCGCCCCCGTGAGCAGATTGAGGCTTTAGTACCTGATTGGCATTGTGGAAAATACTTAGAGGCTGGACAAGTAAAAGCTTGTCTATTTCGCTCCAAGAGGGACTAAACTCTTGCCTGTAGCTGAAAAAGCCTTAGGAGCCTTATGACTGTTGCTGTATACCCTGGAACATTTGATCCCTTCACTCGTGGTCACGAGGACCTAGTGCGTCGCGCCTCAAGCATTTTTGGCGAACTCATTGTAGGTGTTGCTGATAGTCGTAGCAAACGCCCTTTCTTTGCGCTCGATGAGCGCATTGAGATTGCCAAAGAAGTTCTTGGCCATTACTCCAATGTGAAGATTGTCGGATTTACAGGCCTGTTAAAAGATTTTGCTCGCGAACATAATGCGCGTGTAATTGTGCGTGGCTTACGTGCAGTATCTGATTTTGAATATGAATTCCAGATGGCTGGTATGAATCGCTATTTATTACCCGATGTTGAAACACTATTTCTGACACCATCAGACCAATATCAATTTATCTCTGGCACCTTTGTGCGTGAGATTGCCTCTATGGGTGGTGATGTGAGTAAGTTTGTATTCCCATCGGTAGAAAAGTGGTTGATCAAAAAGATTGAAGCCAATAAGAGTAAAGAATAAGGCTTCTAGGCGCACATATGGCTTTAATGATCACGGACGAATGCATCAATTGCGATGTATGTGAGCCTGAATGCCCAAACGATGCAATCTACATGGGTCTAGAGATCTACGAGATTGATCCCAATAAATGCACTGAATGTGTTGGTCATTACGATGCACCCCAATGTCAGCAAGTCTGCCCGGTAGACTGTATACCGATGAATCCCTCGTTTTCTGAAAATCAAACGCAGTTAATGGCAAAGTATCAAGCCTTAACTGCTGCTAAAAAAGCACTCGCTAAATAAGTAATTAGTACTGTTTAATTTGTTTTAGAGTGCAATTCGAGCATCGCTGCCTGAGTATCACCTCTTAGAAATAAAGGCAGAATTTGTAAGCCATTTTCAATACTTGCATCAATCTGCTTTTGTTCTAGTTGTAATGGCCTTCTCAACACGAAGTCAGCCACGTCCATTACTCGTGCACCCTCTGGGGCAAGATCGCGTGGGTGGCCAATACCCAGACGTAGGCGCCAGTAATCAGGGGTTCCTAAGTGGGCTTGGATATCTTTTAAACCATTATGTCCTCCAGTACCGCCGCCAAGCTTGATACGTGCAGTGCCAGGCTTAAGATCTAGCTCATCCTGTACTACCAGCACATCTTTAGGTGTAATTTTATGAAAGCGGCATAGTGCTCCAACAGCCTGACCGCTCAGGTTCATATAAGTGCTGGGTTTGAGTAAGAAGAGATCTTCATCTTCCCATTTAGCCTTAGCCACTTTTCCATGAAAGCGTTTTTCAGTTTCAAAGCGGATGTTTAATTGTTTAGCGAGTGCGTCCACAAACCAGAAGCCAGCATTGTGCCGATCTTCAATATGTTCTTCACCTGGGTTGCCTAGGCCAATAATTAATTTAGTCATGATGAGTGCTTAAGGATAAAAGCTTTTCTGCAAAAAAGAAAACCCGCTTGTAAGCGGGCTTCCTCTGTCGCAAAAATAAGGCTTAAATGATTAAGCTTTATCCTTTGGGGCTTCAGCAGCAGGAGCCGCAGCAGCTGCAGGAGCAGCTTCAGTATCGGCAGATTTCACTGCTGGGATACGTGCGTTAGCTAGTACTGGGTTTTCTTGCTCAATATGTAATACCAAGGTAACGCCTTTTGGCAATGCGATATCTTTAGCATGGATGCCATGACCAACTTCAATCTTGCTTAAGTCCACTTCAATGAACTCTGGCAAATCTGCTGGTAAGCAAGAGATTTCCAATTCAGTAGAGATGTGGCTGATAACAGCGCCCTGCAATTTCACTGCAGCTGAAGTGTCAGCATTAATAAAATGCAATGGAACGCGCATGTGAACTTTCTCAGTCGCGGAAACGCGCTGGAAGTCGATATGCAAAACTAAGGGCTTAAATGGATGCATCTGGTAATCGCGCAACAACACTTTTTGTGCTTTGCCGCCGATTTCGAGATCAAGGATGGATGAGTGGAATGCTTCCTTGCGGAGAGCATGAAACAGTGCGTTGTGATCCAACTCAATTACAGTTGCGGTGTCTTTACCACCGTAGATGATGCCCGGAGTTTTACCGGAGTTGCGCAGACGGCGGCTCGCACCCGTTCCCTGTACGCTTCTTTCAAAGGCTACTACTTTCATATTCAATTCCTAAATTAAGGTTAATTTCCGTTCGCGACCAAACAGAAAAGCTTTTAATTATATCTTGGGAATCGTGCTTTTTGCCTAGAAAAGGCTCAAAATTACCAAAAACGGGGGTGTAAACGATATTTTTGGCTTATTCAGCGAACATCGACATCACTGAGTCACCCTTGCTGATGCGGGAAAGGGTTTCAGCCAGGATGGGGGCAACGCTCAATTGACGGATTTTGCTCACTTTCAGGGCTTCACTAGTTAATGGAATGGTGTCAGTAACTACTAATTCGTCTAACTCGGAGGCAGCAATACGGGCTACAGCACCACCAGAGAGTACTGCATGAGTACAGTAAGCAGTAACGCCCTTGGCACCACGCTCTTTCAGTGCCTCAGCGGCCTTACAGAGGGTTCCACCGGTATCAATAATGTCATCCATGATGACGCAGTGGCGACCTTCCACTTCACCGATTAAGTGCATTACTTCAGATACGTTAGCCTTAGGGCGGCGTTTATCAATAATCGCCAAATCTGTACCTAATTGTTTAGCCATTGCACGGGCGCGAACAACGCCGCCAATATCCGGCGAAACAATGATGAGATCTTTTTTAGTTTTCTGAGCCTCTAAATCTGCCAGGAGAACAGGAGAGGCGTAAATGTTATCTACTGGGATATCAAAGAAGCCCTGAATTTGGTCGGCATGAAGATCCATGGTCAAAACACGCTCGATACCGGCAACAGATTGAAGCATGTTTGCTACGATTCTGGCGGAGATGGCAACCCGTGCAGAGCGTGGACGACGATCTTGTCTAGCGTAACCGAAGTAAGGGATCACTGCGGTTATGCGGCTTGCTGAAGCTCGCTTAAGGGCATCAATCATGATCATGAGTTCCATCAGACTGTCGTTCGTTGGAGCGCAAGTCGATTGGATAACAACCACGTTCTTGCCGCGGACGTTTTCTTGAATTTCTACCTGGATTTCACCATCAGAGAATCGACCCACAAATGCTTTTCCCATGGGTAAGTTAAGCTCTTTTGCTACCGCATGAGCCAAAACCGGATTTGCGTTGCCTGTGAAAAGAGTCAGTAAATCTGCGTTCATTGGGGCGGACATAGGTGATTTTGGAGTTTCGGTAGAGGTCGAATGGATGTTTTTTGGTCGTATCTACAGAGTTTGGCAGGGGAAGAAGGATTCGAACCTTCGCATGCTGGAATCAAAATCCAGTGCCTTAACCAGCTTGGCGATTCCCCTACAGGTCAATCTGAAGAAATCAAATTGTAAGCGGGATTTTTATTTAGACCCCGAACAATTCGACCTATCCATCCTTTTGGAAGATTTTGCAGAAGATTTTCCAGATTTGCGGTGTCCGTCTTAGGGTCTAAGGCGGCAAAAACGCTACTTCCAGAGCCGGACATACAAGGCGCCGAGTTTGGCACTGCCTGGTAAATCCAATCTAAAGCTTGCTTCACTTCAGGACATTTCTGCACCGCTACTGCCTGACAATCATTCGATTGATATGAGCTTGGCGATGCAAGAAAGCCATCTATTGTAATCGGAGCATGATCGCGGGTCAATTGAGGGTCTTGAAAAATCTGAGCTGTGGCAATTCCCTGGTTAGGGAAGATCACCACGAAGTCTTGGGTTTTCAAGGAAATGGCCTGTAGTTTCTCCCCAATGCCCTCAACAAATGCATTTTGGCCAAAGATGAAAAATGGCACATCTGCCCCTAGTTTTAGGCCGAGCTGACACAAGGTAGCGATATCAAGATGGAGGCCCCAGAGGGTGTTGAGACCAATGAGTGTGGATGCGGCATCAGACGACCCTCCACCTAGACCTGCACCCATCGGAATCATTTTTTTCAAGCCAATTTCAACGCCCTGATTGGTCTTGCAAAAATCTTTTAATGCTTGGGCAGCGCGCACTACTAAATCCTGTTCTGGGGGTACGCCTGGAATGGGGTCAATACGACGAATCTCATTTTCAGAAATAGGCTTTAAGGTGAGAACATCACACCAATCAATCAACTGGAAAACAGATTGGAGTTGGTGATAACCATCTTCGCGGCGTCCAATAATATGTAGAAATAAATTGAGCTTTGCGGGACAGTGGATTTCTAAAGTCTTACTCATCAATCACACTTCACTCATTCGGATTATCAAACACCAAGCGGATATCTATCGATCCAATATTAGAGCTGCGAGTCATCATGAGTTTTTCTAAACGCTGCGTATTGTTCCAGTTGTAATTTAAAGTCCAACCATCTTGCGTGATTTTGCTCACTTGCCCTGTTGCATTTCGCTCAACATTGGCATTACCACCGGGACGAGTTTTTCCACGCAACCAGTCTGAGAGACCGCGAGCAGGTAGTGGGAGTCCTAATGTATTTTGTATCAGAGTATCAGCATCGATAGCCGTGGTTAATTGACCATCGCGCTCAAGGATAGCCTCACCAGGCTTAATCGTAATTTTTGCAATGGATCCACCTACCGGATTACGAATTTCTAATACGTCGATCAAGGCATCTTGCGTCAATGTAAATCCACCTGAGCCACCCTGATTTTTACTTTCGGTGAGTCCGGTTATCTTTACCGAAAAACGACCGTCCCATGTGCCTTTGAGAGCGGTATCTGCTAGCGACCAATCAGGTTTCAAGCGCTTCAAAGTTTCCTTGAGGGTCGGGTTATTGGCGTCTAATTGCTGCGCTTTGCGCCACATATCTTCCGCCTCAATTGGGCGATTCATTACCCACAGGACTTCGCCAATATGTGCAGCAATATCTGCTTCAGGTTTCATGCTGAATGCTTGTTGTAGTTGCTCTAAGGCAAGATCATTTTTACCCATTCGAAAGTTCACCCAGCCAAGACTGTCTAATATAAAACCATCCTTAGGCGAGAGTTGATGCGCTTTACTAATCAGCTTAAATGCTTCTGGTAACTTCTGATTGCGATCAGCTAGTGAGTAACCAAGTGCATTTAGACTATTGACATCATTCGGGTTCTTACGCAAGATTTCGCGCAGCGTTTTCTCCATCACATCGAGATGTCCTGATTTTTCAGCAGACATGGCGTAGGTATAGAGTAGACCCGGATCTTTTGGTTCTGGCTTTATTGTTGAAACAATTTCATAAAAAGCCCTTAGTGCTTCTGATTCATCAGTGGCTTTTGCTAATAAGGCCTGAATCTGTAGCAAAGTATTTTCACGTAGTGCTGGTGTTTGTTGACTTAAGAGTGAGATGGCGGGTTTGACTGCATCTGACCAGCGTTGATTCAGAATTAAGAGGGTGACCAGCACTTCTTTGGGTCTAGTTTGCTTCGGCCCAGCTAAACCATCCCATGTTTGCGCTGCTTGGAGTGCAAGATCAGGCGCGCCTGCTGTAATTGCGATTTCCATAGCCCTCTGTGCCAAGCGGGGGTCATCTAGTTGCCGAGCGAGCTCTAAATACGTTGTGTATGCCAAGCCAGCTTCACCGCGCTGAAGAGCGATTTCAGAGGCTAGGACCTCAAATACAGCTTGACCGCTATCTAGGCTATTGGATTTGGCGACGCTATTGCTTGAGAGGAGGCTAAAGCCCAGTCCAGCAGTAAGCAGTAAGACCCTAAAAGAGGGTTTTAATGAAAATTTGGTCATAAGCACATTCTAATCCGCGAATCTACAATCCATTGATGCCAGAACTCCCAGAAGTCGAAGTTACCCGATTGGGTATCCAACCCCATTTAGAGGGGCTTAGGGTAAGTGCAGTCAAAATTATCGATGGTCGCTTGCGCTGGCCAGTCCCAAGTAATTTAAATATCTTGCTTAGCGGTCAGAAAGTCTTGGGAATAGAACGCCGCGGTAAATATCTATTAATAGAGTTTAATGCGGGTTACCTATTGCTTCACTTGGGCATGACTGGAACGTTGCGGGTCCTGCCCAGTAGCGATCCTCTTAAGTTACATGATCGGGTGACATTCGAGTTTGGCAAGCTGAGTTTGCGTTTGCATGACCCCCGAAAGTTTGGCGCTGTTTTATGGCACCCAAAATCCAAAGGACCAATTGAAAACAATGCGCTTTTACAAAAACTGGGAGTGGAGCCTTTTTCACCGGAGTTTGCGGGTGAGTTGGGTACCGAGGTTCTTTATCAGTGTTCACGTAAACGTAGTGTTGCCGTGAAGCAATTTTTACTGGCAGGGCAAGCAGTAGTGGGTGTGGGCAACATCTATTGTTCTGAAAGTTTATTTGAGGCAGGTATTCATCCGGCAAAAACCGCTGGAAAACTCACGCGTCCACAATGCTCTAGGCTGGCGACTGCGGTGAGATTGATTTTGAAAAAAGCGATTGCTGCTGGTGGTAGTACTTTAAAAGACTTTGTGAATAGCGAAGGTGACCCAGGACACTTCATGGTGCAAACCAAAGTCTATGATCGTAAAGATCAGCCTTGCAAGGTATGCAAGACACCAATTAAACAAATAGTGCAAGGTCAACGATCTACCTATTTTTGCCCCCAATGTCAGAAGCGTTGATCAAGTACTTTGCTACGAAGCTAATAGCTTGGCATGGCAAGGATGGACGCCAAGGTTTGCCGTGGCAAAGTATCCGAGATCCCTATGCAGTGTGGGTTTCTGAAATCATGTTGCAACAAACTCAGGTAGCTACGGTTCTAGAGCGCTACCCCCGCTTTATGAAACGTTTTCCGACAGTAAGGAAATTGGCTACTGCACCACTAGATGATGTCTTGGCAGAATGGGCGGGGCTCGGCTATTACACGCGTGCTCGTAATCTCCACGCTTGTGCCAAGCAAGTGATGGAAGAGTTTGGGGGCAAGTTCCCCAATGACCCAGTCTTACTCGAGCAGCTCAAGGGTATTGGTAGATCTACTGCCGGTGCCATTGCAGCGTTTGCATTTCATGAGCGAGCACCGATTCTAGATGCAAACGTCAAACGAATACTGGCACGACTATTTGGTATAGATGGCGCCATCCAAGAAAAAGCAGTAAACGATGAATTGTGGCTGTTGGCCAAAACACTGCTCCCTAAAAAAGCTGCGGATATGCCGGTGTACACGCAAGCTCTAATGGATTTTGGGGCAACTTGGTGCACTTCTCGTAAACCTATATGTTTAAGTGGGGAGAGAAAATGCCCATTTGAAAAGGAATGCCAGGCCAATCTCAGTGATCAGGTTTTACTCTTGCCGCGCAAAGTCATCAAAGCAAAATCCCCTGAATTTAATTGCGACATGCTATTGCTCAGACATGGCGATTCAGTATTACTACAAAGGCGTCCCGATCAAGCTATCTGGGGTGGACTGTGGTCTTTGCCTGAATCTACTTGGAGGCCGATAGAAAAAAACTCTAAACCTTCAAGCAACAATTCAGTTGATTTAACTATGAAAGAATTGTTTCAGCTGGTGCTGCCAGACGAAAAGATCTTTAGCGCCTCAAAGAGTGCTTACTCAATTGAACGAGGGCTTGAAATTAAACATGTCTTCACGCATCGTCGTTTATGGATGCAGATTTGGCATGTGACTTCAGTCTCTACAGTGAAATTCACTAGCGATAACTTGAAGTGGGTTCCTTTGCGTCAGCTGGGACAGTACGGCTTGCCTCAACCGATCAAATTACTGTTGCAGGGATTGAATCTAGCTCGCGGTGACGACTTAAGAAATTAATTTGGAGCTCTGCCAAATCTTTTTGTGGCAGAAAATGCGCAATGATACGACTTACAAGATAAACCGAGCGATGCTGTCCGCCAGTACAGCCGATAGCGACAGTAAGATAACTGCGACCATCTGCAATGTAGTGAGGCAACCATTTTTCAATAAACTGAATAATGTCATTTTCCATGCTGACTACTTCAGGAATTTTTTCTAAGAACTCGCGAACCGGCTGATCTTTACCAGACATGGGACGCAAAGTTTTATCGTAGTGCGGATTAGGTAGGCAGCGAACATCAAACACGAGATCCGCTTCACTAGGTAAGCCTTTTTTAAATCCAAAAGATTCAAAAATAACGGTGAGTCCTTGTGGCTTATCTTTCAGAAGATCTTGAATCCAGGAGCGCAGGGCATGAGCAGGTAGATTGCTAGTATCAATGCTGTGCGCTTGAGCACGCAGAGGCTCTAAGAGATTACGCTCTTTATCAATAGCCTCGATGAGCGTAGCAGCTTGGGTTTGCTGCGTTTTTCCAGAGAGCGGATGGCGCCTGCGAGTTTCGGAGAAACGCTGGATCAGCGTATTGGTATCAGCATTGAGGAAAACAATGCGCACCTGATGGTTGCGTCTCAGGTTTTCTAAAATCTGCGGAAGCTCTGCAATCGACTGACCGCGACGTGCATCAATGGCTACCGCAACACGTTCACTTTTTTCACCCTCTAGCGTGGTGATGAGGCTTTCTAGAAGGGTGACTGGAAGGTTGTCAACACAGTCATAACCTGCATCCTCAAAGGCTCTCAGTGCAACTGATTTACCTGAGCCAGAGATGCCGGTAATCAGATTAATTTGCATATTAAATGAGACGACCTTGTGACTTTGAGGATTCTGCTTCAGCATTCATTTGCGAACGCTGACGTTCCATAAACTCTTTTAGAGTATCGATACCTCGTAGCTGCAAAATGGTATTGCGCACAGCAGCCTCTACGAGAACAGCCAAGTTACGACCTGCAGCTACCTGAATTTTGACAGTTCGAATTGCCACACCCAATACATCAATATGTTGGGTTTCTAGAGGTAGGCGCTCAAACTCACCATCATTGCGACGAACCAATTGCACTATTAGGCGCAATTTTAATTTCCGACGTACAGCTGTCTCACCAAAGATGGTGCGGATATCCAATAAGCCCAGTCCACGAACTTCCAAGAGATTGCGCAGAATCACAGGGCAACGACCCTCGATATAGTCCGGTCCGAGTCGAGCAAAGTCCACCGCATCATCAGCCACCAAGCCGTGGCCGCGAGAGATCAGTTCTAGGCCTAATTCGCTTTTGCCTAAACCAGATTCGCCCATGATCAAAACGCCCAATCCCAAAATATCCATAAATACGCCGTGCATCGTAATCTGGGGCGCGCCAATCTTAGTGAGGTAGGTGCGAAGGTGATCAATCACCTCAGCAGCTGATATGGCTGTTGTAAAGAGTGGGGTAGAGGATCGTTGGCAGAAGAGTTGAAGGGCAGCATCCGCGGCTTTACCGTCGGCCACAATCACGCAAGGTGGCATTTTAGAGATGAGGTCGAAGATTTGTTCTTCTCGCTGCTGTGTTTCAAGTTGGGCATGATAGTTAATCTCCTGCTCACCAAAAATCTGAATACGGCTTGGGTGAATGAGATTTAAGTGGCCTACTAAGTCTGAGCTGGCTGCAGCAGCTTTAACAGCCTCCGGTGGAAATCGTCTGTCCGCGCCTTCTAGACCACCGATCCAGGATAGCTTCAGATCAGAGACATTGTCATCAAAGATCTGCTGGGCGGTAACCCCCTCTAGGAGTAGAGGCTGAGTGGTCAAGTTAAGCCCCACGTTTGTAGGATTTCACACACCTTCTCTGGACTGCCCTCCGACGCAAGTAGCTTACGGGTATCCTGATCGGATAAGAGCTGTGCAATCGAAGACAGAATTTCTAAATGTTGCTGAGTTGCTTTTTCGGGAACAAGTAAAAAAATGAGGATGGACACAGACTCACCATCAGGCGCAGCAAATTCAATCGGCTCTTGTAGTTTGACGAATGCAGCAATTGGCTGCTTAAGTCCCTTTACACGACCGTGTGGAATGGCAACACCAGCACCTAGTGCGGTAGAGCCTAAGTCCTCACGCGCATTTAAAAATCCAACAATTGCCTCGGCTTCAAGGCCTGCCTGTTTGGCAAATAGCTGCCCTACGGCTGCAAATGCCTCAGTCCTATTCTGAGAGGGACTATTTAAGGCAATACGGTCTAAAGCGAAAAGATCGGTCAGGGCATTCATATCATTAGATTATAGATGTCCTGATGCTAGATGTTATTCAAAAGGCTTTTCATGGTGATGATCTTGAATTTTTTCTTTGTGCTTGACAACTTGTCGTTCAAGTTTATCCACTACCGCATCCATGGCGTGGTAAAGATCTGCGTTATGCGCTTCGGCAAAGAGCTCTTTGCCTTTGAGGTGAAGGGTGATCTCGGCTGCTTGACGAAGATCTTTTTCTTTGGCGTTATCGACGATCAAAAATGCGGTGGCATCTAAAACGTGGTCAAAGTGTTTGCGAATTTTTTCTAATCCGGCTTCGAGATGGGAACGCATAGCTGGAGTAACTTCAACATGACGGCTATTAATTTTCAGATTCATCAGCAGCTCCTATTCATAGGAAAACAAAATGCGTGCGCAAATAATCACTCGGGGTGCGCAGCATGCCCCTGTAATGTTGTACTTGTTTATACGGAAATGAACTTCATGAACCTCCAGCGTATCAGCGATTTTGCTGAAAACCAAGGGGGCTGATCATGTTTATTTAATAAATACCCGAAAAGCCTCGAATATTTACATGCGGAAGTTTTCACCTAGGTAGACTCGTCTAACAGCATCATTCTCGATAATTTGGTCTGGCTTGCCTTCCGCCAGAACACTACCTTCGCTGATGATGTAGGCATGATCACAAATTCCCAAGGTTTCTCGAACATTATGGTCGGTGATAAGCACGCCAATTTGGCGGTCTCTTAAGAAGCGCACAATCCGCTGGATTTCTCCAACCGCAATTGGGTCAACACCAGCAAATGGCTCATCTAGCAAAATAAACTTAGGCTGGGAGGCGAGGGCCCTGGCAATTTCAACGCGGCGGCGTTCTCCACCAGATAGGGAAAGTGCGGGATTATCACGCAGATGGCTAATTTGAAGTTCGCCCAAGAGCTCATCTAAGCGATGCGCTATATCGGCCTTGCTCAGTGGTTTTCCGCCTTGCACTTGCAGCTCTAATACGGCTTGAATGTTTTCAGCCACATTCAGTTTTCTGAAAACAGAGGCCTCTTGCGGGAGGTAGGATAGGCCCATACGAGCTCGTTCATGAATAGGTAGGCGCGTAATATCAATACCGTCTAAAACAATACTCCCACCGTCCAAAGGAACTAGACCAACAATCATGTAGAAAGAAGTTGTTTTGCCAGCACCATTTGGTCCTAGGAGGCCTACTACTTCCCCGCATTTCACTTCTACCGATACATCCCGAACCACTGTGCGAGATCCATAGCGCTTTTGAAGGTGCTGTGCACTTAAAGTGGCTGTTTTTTGATTACTATCGGAATTCGTGGTCATTTCTCTAGTGTAGCTTTTCTTCTTGGTGAAAGGATGGCTCTAGCTAGTGGCAGGTCTTCTGCTTTGGCATTAGCAGGCGGCAAGACGTGATAGCGCTGCTGAACATCATCGTAGTCAATTTTCCAGCCATGTAATTGATCTAGCATTTGCATATTATGAAGACGCTTCAAGCTGGCATCACCAGTCAATGTGAGTAGCTCAGTTTTTGCATTGTAGGTAACCGTTTTGCCCCGACCTTGCATAAATTCATTGGCCGGTCCTTCGCGTCTTTGTCTAAAGCTAGCAGTAGATTCTGAATTACCCTGAACATCAACGTACTCATAACCCTCGGGGTCGACCTTGATATTACCTTTCGCGCCAGTAATCAAAATACTGCCTTTGATTAAGAGCACTTCACCATCAAGTTCATAAACCTGTTGTACATCGTTCACAGATACTTTTTCTGCTTCCAAAACGATGGGTTTGTCTTGATCTGCTTTTTCAGCATGAGTAGTGGAAAGACAAGCTCCAAGTAGCGCAAACACCATTACTAATTTTTGTAATAACTTCATCGCTGTGCTCCGGGTTGAATGCGCTCGATACGCCCCTTTACCTGCCCAGATAAAACCATGCTTTGTTCGATATTATTAAATACACCGCCATCAGTTGAGTGCATCACAGAAACCCCTTGCTCAAGCGTAATGTGTTTATCTGTTTTGATAATGTCATCATTAATGAGCACTTTGAAATAAGAAGAGCGCGCAAGCATACGCGGTCTTGCAGGTTCGCTTGCCGAAGCAGCTTGTTGCGGTCGAAATATTTCGGCATTATCAATCAGATCCAAAATCGTGAGGTCACCATCTAAATGACCTTTGTCTGCTTTAACAGTCACCGGTGACTTTTCAGGTGGGAATAGGCGTATGCGCGGTGTCTCAATATCGATTGAAGCATCATCATCGTAGTGAATCACTTTTTTACCTAGCACGCGATATTTAGTATCACCGGATTCATTGAGAGTAGATAAGGCGCCATTGCTAATGGTGTAGTCAGGCTCATGAAGGCGCACACGTTCAATTGCTGATTTTTCTGCCGGTGCATTTTTCTTAACCAACCAAAACGTGACGAGAGTGAGCGTGCCCATCAGAATTAAAGGCATCAGACGTAAGGATGTACGCCAGATACTCAGTTTGATTTTTTGGGTATTGAGTTCCATGGCAAATTGACCTTAAGCGCGCGCCTGAGCGAGTAATTCCTCATAACGGTTTTGCGCTTTCAAGATCAGATCACAGACTTCACGTACCGCACCACTACCACCAGGTCTAGTGGTGACAAAGTGGGCTATTTCTTTCACAGCGTCATGCCCTTGCGTAGGACATATCTTCAGGCCCGCAGACTTCATCATTTGAAAATCAGGCCAGTCATCACCCATGACCGCGCAATCAGATTGCTTAAGTCCAAGCGATTGCAAAATGTTTTCTAGGGCTGCAGCTTTATTTTCAACACCCATGTGCACGTGCTTGATGCCGAGCTCGTCACAACGGGCCAAAACCATTTTGGAATTACGTCCAGTGATGATGGCTGTTGGTATACCAATTTTTTCTAATAACTTAATTCCCAAGCCATCCTGAATATCAAAAGCTTTCAGGGACTCTTTGCCATTTTCACCAATAAAGACTTGGCCATTGGTCAAGACGCCATCAACATCTAGAACGAGAAGCTTGACCGCCCCTGCACGATCCCAAGCCTGTGGATACTGGCTTAGAGGGTTAGTATTGTGAGCGTGAAAGGCGGTTGGCATGTGAGTAGGTCAATAATGAATTTAAAAGTGGAAAGCTTAAATAACCTTGGCGGCAAATAAATCATGGAGGTTAAGTGCTCCCAGTAGTGCGCCTGCAGGATCGGTTACTACCAAATGATTGATACGATGCTTTTCCATCATTTCAATAGCCTCCTCTGCTAATAACTCGGGCGGAATTGTTCGCGGTGCTGAAGTAATTGCTTTTTCTAAAGTAAGGCCATCTAAATTAGTGCTTTTCTCAAGCAGGCGACGTAAGTCACCATCTGTAAAAATGCCAGCAACTTTGTTTGCATTGTCTAAGGTAACCACCATGCCCATGCGCTTAGCAGTCATCTCGAGTAAGGCATCTTGCAGGGAGGCGGAGATTGCAATCTTAGGGGTCTCATCAAGGCTACGCATGACTTCACTGACATGCATGAGCTGTTTGCGACCCAAGCGGCCACCTGGGTGTGAGCGCTGAAAATCCTCTGCCTGAAAGCCACGCGCATCTAGAAGGGCAACTGCTAGGGCATCACCCATAGCGAGAGCTGCGGTTGTGCTGGTGGTTGGGGCGAGGTTGAGTGGGCAAGCCTCTTTTTCAACACTAGTGTCTAAATGGGCATCGGCTAACTTTGCCAAAGAGGAATTTGGTGCGCCAGTCAGTGCAATCAGTTTTGCTCCAGTGCGCTTGACGATCGGCACAATGGTGAGTAACTCATCTGTCTCACCGGAATTGGAGAGTGCAACAAAGACGTCATCACGAGTCACCATCCCCAGATCGCCATGACTAGCTTCCGCGGGGTGAACAAAGAAAGCAGGGGAGCCAGTAGAGGCAAAGGTGGCAGCAATCTTGCGAGCAATATGCCCTGATTTACCAATTCCCGAGACGACGATACGGCCTTTGCAGGAATGGAGCAGATCAACTGCTAATACGAGGGCATCAGCATCTGCGCCTTCAAGGCGATCGCGCATGGTGTGCAGTGCAGCAGCCTCAATCGTGAGGGTGTCACGTGCAAGCTTTAGGGTTCGATCACGAGTCTTAGCTATCATGGGGTGAGTATATGCCGTCAGTCCTTCAATTAACTCTCATCTTGCTGGCCTCCGCAGTGGCCGGAGTAGTTATTTTCCGCTATTTTGGACTACCCCCTATTTTGGGCTATCTGGCTATTGGCGTTCTGATTGGGCCACATGCCCTTGGTTTAGCCAATGATTCCGCCACAGTCAAGTATTTGGCTGAATTTGGCGTGGTTTTCTTGATGTTCTCAATTGGCCTGGAATTCAACCTCCATAAGCTTCGGGCCATGCGGACTATCGTATTTGGCTTAGGCGGCAGCCAGGTCATTTTGACCATGCTCCTAGCGGTCCCAGCCAGTTTGCTGATGAACTGGATTTACCCTATTTCTTGGCAGGCTGCTATAGCGCTAGGGGGCGCTTTAGCAATGTCCTCCACAGCTATCGTTACCAAACTCATTTCTGATCGCTCCGAAATTGAAACAGAGCATGGGCGCAACATCATCGGTATTTTGCTCTTTCAGGACTTGGCGGTAGTTTTCCTGCTGATTTTGTTACCTTCGCTCGGTAAGAATGCTGGGGACCTATTTTTAGCCCTGACTGCAGCATCCATCAAGATCACGGTAGCTCTAGTACTCATTTTTGTGATTGGCCAAACCTTAATGAGTCGTTGGTTCGGTTTGGTTGCTAAATTGCGCTCCCAAGAATTGTTCATGCTCAACCTCTTGTTGATTGTTTTGGGGATGGCAGGACTGACTGAACACTTTGGCTTATCGCTAGCCTTAGGGGCTTTCTTGGCCGGGATGTTAATTGCCGAAACGCCCTATCGCCATCAAGTGGAAGAAGACGTTAAGCCTTTCAAAGATGTGCTCTTGGGCCTCTTCTTTATCACCGTTGGCATGCTGTTAGATTTTGAAGTGATTTATCAACAGTGGATACTGGTTTCAATCTTATTAATCGGCCCGTTGATATTTAAGTTTGGCTTAATTGCTGTATTGTCACGCGCTTTCGGTTCAAGTCCTGGCATTTCTATTCGGACGGGCTTAAGTTTGGCGCAGGCTGGTGAATTCGGTTTCGTACTTTTAAATCAAATTGATGGTTTGGATTTGATTGACCCTGCTTTAAGTCAAGCTATATTGGCAGCAATGCTACTGTCGATGTTTGGTGCGCCTTTCTTAATTCAACATAGCGATCGTATCGCGATGCGTTTTTCTAGCAATGAGTGGTTGTTGCAATCACTGGCACTGACACGTGTTGCGGCAAAAAGTGTCCGCACAGAAAATCATGTGGTCATTTGTGGCTTTGGTCGTTCCGGCCAAAGCCTAGCCCGCATGCTCGATCAAGAAAAAATTCCTTACATTGCATTAGACATGGATCCTGATCGCGTAAAGGAAGCTGCCGCAGCTGGCGATAACGTGGTCTATGGTGACGCTAGTCGAGAAAATTATTTAGTTGCAGCGGGATTGGCGAGAGCGAAGGCAGTCGTGATTACTTATGCAGACACACCAGCTAGCTTTAAAGTATTGCATCAAGTCGAGCACTTGCGTCCTGGCATGACGGTATTGGTACGCACTAAAGATGATGCAGATTTAGCTAAGTTACAAGCAGCTGGGGCGACCGAGGTGGTGCCAGAGTTGATTGAAGGTAGCTTGATGATGGCATCCCACGTCTTACTGATCATGGGTGTACCCATGCGTAAGGTAGTGCGTCGCATTACTGGCGCACGTGAAGCTCGTTATAGCCTGTTGCGCGGCTACTTCCGTGGCGTTAATGATGAGGTGGACACCAAGGAATCATGGCGCTTACACTCAGTTACTTTACTGCCTGAGTCGGCTAGTATTGGGCAGACACTTGAAGAGTTGCATCTTGAAAATGAAGGTGTGAGCGTGCAAGCAGTCAGGCGAAAAGTGGGTGGCTCTGACTACGTCAAATTAGAGCTCACCCCAGAATTGCGTTTGCAAGCCAACGATATTTTGGTGCTGTCGGGCAATTCAGAAGCGACTGATTTAGCTGAATCTAAATTGCTCGGATGACGTCATTCAACTGACTCAGTAGAATTACTTTTTCTTTTTAGCCGCAACGGGTTGTTTGCGAACCAATAGTGGCGCTAAGTAGTGCCCGGTAAAGCTAGCCTCATTCTTCGCAACCTCTTCGGGTGTGCCAGTAGCAATAATCTGCCCACCACCAGCGCCACCTTTAGGTCCCAAGTCAATAATCCAATCGGCAGTTTTGATCACATCTAAGTTGTGCTCAATGATGACGATCGTGTTGCCTTGCTTCTTCAGGGTCTGAAGAACAGTCAGCAATAATTGAATGTCATGGAAATGCAAGCCCGTAGTTGGCTCATCCAAGATGTAGAGCGTTCTGCCAGTATCGCGTTTGGAAAGCTCTAAAGAGAGTTTGACGCGTTGCGCTTCACCGCCAGACAAAGTCGTAGCGCTTTGGCCTAACTTTACATAACCTAAGCCTACATCGAGCAAGGTTTTGAGCTTTCGTTTGACGATTGGAACAGCTTCAAAGAATTCATGGGCTTGTTCGATAGTCATCGACAACACTTCATGGATATTCTTACCTTTGTAACGAATATCTAAAGTTTCGCGGTTATAGCGCTTACCGTGACAGACATCGCAAGGAACATATACGTCTGGTAAAAAATGCATCTCTACTTTAATAACGCCATCACCTTCACAGGCATCACAACGACCACCCTTGACGTTGAAAGAAAAACGTCCTGCCTCATAGCCGCGCTCGCGTGCAGCAGGCACGCCACAAAAGAGTTCTCTGATAGGCGTGAATAATCCAGTGTAAGTGGCTGGGTTTGAGCGTGGGGTTCTACCAATCGGGGATTGGTCGACGCTGATGACCTTGTCAAAGTTTTCAAGACCTTTAATAGCATCATGTGCCGCAGGTTCTGCATTAGAGCCGTAGATATGATGAGCAACTGCATGGTGCAATGTGTCGTTGATGAGAGTAGATTTACCTGAGCCAGATACGCCAGTGACACAGGTTAATAAGCCGACAGGAATCTTAGCGTGAACGGATTGCAAGTTGTTACCACGTGCGCCAATAATTTCTAAGAACTTATCATTTACTGGAATACGTTTTTCAGGAACGGCGATCCATTCCCGCCCTGATAAGTAGGCGCCAGTGAGTGATTTAGGATTGGCCTCCACTTCTGCAGGCGTGCCCTCGGCTACCACTTCACCGCCATGCACTCCAGCACCGGGACCAATATCAATTACATAGTCAGATGCGCGGATCATATCTTCATCATGCTCAACCACCAGCACGCTGTTGCCTAGGTCACGCAAATGCTTCAGGGTGCCGATAAGACGATCGTTATCACGTTGATGTAAGCCAATAGAAGGTTCATCCAATACGTACATGACGCCTGTAAGACCGGAGCCAATTTGTGATGCTAGGCGAATCCGCTGCGCTTCACCACCAGAGAGAGTATCTGCACTCCGTTCTAGTGACAAGTAGTCTAAGCCGACATCGTTTAGAAAGCGCAGACGTGAACCAATTTCTTTCACAATCTTGTCGGCGATTTCTCGTTTCGCACCTTTGAGCTCTAAAGCTTCAAAATATTCTTTAGCTTCCTTCAGGGGAAGGGCGCTGATTTGATAAATCGCGCGTGATTGCTTACCTTCACCGACTTTGACAAAGCGCGCCTCTTTGCGCAAACGACTGCCACTACATGCTGGGCAGGTTTGTACGTTTTGGTAGCGTGATAATTCTTCTCGAACAGTAGCCGAGTCAGTCTCACGATAGCGGCGTTCAAAATTAGCAACAATACCTTCAAAGGCATGCTCACGAGTGCTATTTTTGCCGCGCTCATTGATGTATTCAAAAGGAATAGTGACATCGCCCGAGCCTAATAAAATCAGATCTTGCTGTTTCTTATTGAGAGTCTCAAAAGGTTTCTCAACATCAAACCCGCCATGCTTGGCAAGTGTTTGTAAGAGCTTGAAATAAAACTGATTACGACGATCCCAGCCTTTAATTGCACCAGAGGCCAGCGATAAGTCTGGGTGAGCAACAATGCGCTTAGGATCAAAGAAGGATTGATGGCCCAGGCCATCACAAGAAGGACATGCACCCATCGGATTATTAAAAGAGAAGAGGCGTGGCTCAAGCTCTTGTAATGAGTAGGAGCAAATTGGGCAGGCAAACTTGCTGGAGAAAATCATCTCCTTGCCGGTATCCATGTTGACAATCATGGCCTTGCCGTCCGCAAGGCGCAGAGCAGTTTCAAAAGATTCCGCTACGCGCTGCTGAATATCTGGACGCACTTTAATGCGATCTACGACTACTTCAATTGAATGCTTATCGTTCTTCTTTAGTACTGGCAATTGATCTACTTCAAAGATCTCTGCTTTGGCTGTATTGGTTGTGCCGCCACCAGAGCGCACACGAAAGCGTACAAAGCCTTGAGCCTGAAGATCTTGGAATAAGTCCACGAACTCACCCTTACGCTCACTCACCACGGGAGCCAAGATCATGAGCTTCGTGTCTTCTGGCATAGCTAAAACGGTATCAACCATTTGAGAAACGCTTTGCGCCTCTAATGGCAGATCATGGTCTGGACAGTGCGGGGTTCCAGCACGCGCAAACAACAAGCGTAGGTAGTCATGAATTTCTGTAACCGTACCCACAGTCGAGCGGGGATTATGGCTGGTCGCTTTTTGCTCAATCGAGATTGCCGGTGATAGACCTTCAATCGTATCGACATCAGGCTTTTCCATCAGTTGCAAGAATTGGCGGGCATAAGCAGATAGGGACTCTACATAGCGACGCTGACCTTCGGCGTACAGGGTGTCAAAAGCCAATGAGCTTTTGCCTGAGCCAGATAGGCCGGTCAAAACGACTAATTTCTCTCTAGGGATATCTAGATTAATGTTTTTGAGGTTGTGGGTGCGGGCACCGCGGATCTTGATTTCGTTATTCATGATTTTTTAGCGTAACTTGTTAATATAGCTCTTTCCCATGAATCCTTCTGAACTTCGCTCCACTTTGGCTTTAGCCGGCATTTTTGGCCTTCGTATGCTGGGCCTTTTTTTGCTTTTACCCGTTTTTAGCATCCATGCTAAAGACTTGCCTGGAGGCGACCAAGCGCTTCTGATAGGGCTAGCACTGGGTATTTTCAATATTGTTCAGGCCTGCTTCCACATTCCTTTAGGTAGGCTTTCTGATCGAATCGGTCGAAAAACAGTCGTTTTATGGGGTCTGTCCTTGTTTGTTGCTGGAGCGTTGATTTGCGCAGCAAAGGACGATTTGCTTTGGATCGCCATTGGAAGAGGCGTTATGGGCGCTGGAGCAATTTCAGCAGCAGTCTCTGCTTGGGTTGCTGACCTCACTCGGGAGCAAGTGCGCAGTCAAGCCATGGCCTTGGTCGGCGCTAGTATTTCATTATCGTTTGCCGTTTCACTGGTTGTTGCTGCTCCGCTTTATCGCATGATTAGCTTAAGCGGGATGTTTTTAGTATTGGCAATCTTAGGTGCTACAGCGATGGTAGTAGCCTATTTTGTATTACCAAATAACAAGCCTGAGGTTTATGCAAAGCAAGATTCACTGAAGCTTGTATTTTTGCGTCCAGAGCTCATGCGCCTCAATGTGGGAGTGTTTGTTTTGAACGCCACCCAAGTAGCTATGTTTTTAGTGGTGCCACGTCTATTAGAGCAAGCAGGATTTCCGCTGAGTGCACACTGGCAAGTTTATCTCTCAGTCGTCTTACTCTCTTTTGTGTTTATGGTTCCACTCTTGATATATGGTGAGAAAAAACAGCGCATACGACTGGTTTTATTAATAGCGATCGTTCTTCTAATTATTGCTGAAATTATCTTCACTCAGGCCTCATCCGTAATGCTGATTGCAGTGGCATTGCTGGTTTACTTTGTGGGCTTTAACCTACTTGAGGCGCTGCAACCCTCGTTAGTGACTCGTTATGCAAAAGAATCCAAAGGAACTGCTCTGGGCGTTTACAACACTACTCAGTCGATTGGCCTCTTTACAGGTGCCGTTATTGGGGGTTGGTTAATGGATGCCCATGGTGATTTATCGGTCTTTGTCATGGGTGCAGCATTGCTTTTGTGCTGGCTTATAATTGCTTGGTCGATGCGCGAATTACCTGCAAAGGCATAGTTGTAGCTTTACTGATTCCATTTATTTTTTAGCTACATTTCAGATTTAATTAATCGTATTATTTTTCTTCGGGAGACAACATGGCTTCGGTAAATAAGGTCATCATCGTAGGTAACGTAGGACGTGATCCAGAAACGCGTTATATGCCAAGCGGCGACGCAGTAACTAATATTTCAGTAGCGACATCAGATCGTTACAAAGATAAGCAGTCTGGTGAAATGAAAGAAACCACAGAATGGCACCGTGTTGCATTCTTTGGAAAACTTGCAGAGATCGCTGGTCAATATCTCAAAAAAGGTTCACAGGTTTATGTAGAAGGTCGTTTACGCACACGTAAATGGACTGATGCTAGTGGTCAAGAAAAATATTCCACTGAGATCGTTGCAGAAACAATGCAAATGCTGGGTGGCAAGCCAGTTGGTGGCAGCGGTGATGGTGGTGAAAGCTACAGCCGCTCAAAGCCGGTTGAGAACTCTGCGCCAACATCTTCTAATGCGGCATCCCTTGGCGCAATGGATGACGATATTCCGTTTTAAGGACCACGTTCATTCGTTTTGTCCAAGATAAAAAGCCCTTCAAGAAGGGCTTTTTATTTAACTGCTGATGTTCTTACTGCCTTGCGTGGCGAAGATTTTCTGGCCAAGGCGAATTATGATCAGTCCGGAAGGGATTGATATCGAGCCCACCACGTCGAGTGTAGCGCGCGTAGACAGAGAGTTTCTCTGGTTTGCACTGGCGCTTGATATCGGTGAAGATAGTTTCAACACAATGCTCATGAAACTCGCCTAATTGCCTAAAGCCGATGAGATAGCGTAGTAAACCTTCTTCTAAAATCGGCCGACCTTGGTAACGAATTTGCACGCTAGCCCAATCTGGTTGACCAGTCACTGGGCAATTGGATTTGAGTAAATGAGAAACTAAGCACTGCTCGATTGGTCCAAAAGATTCATTGACCTCCAGCAAGGCTGGGTCTGCAGATAAGCTGGGATCGATCTCGATATCAAGGCGGTCCATCAGCACGCCACTCATCTCCTGCATACCTTTTTTGGCAACCGCTTCAGTTGGATTAATGCGGGTAGCAATCTTGCCGCCTGCTACTGCTGATAAATCAGCAATCAATCGTTCACGAACTGCTGCTTCATCTTCAAAGCGGGCGCTATTGAAACTATTGAGGTAGAGCTTGAATGATTTAGATTCAACCATGTTTGGCGTATCAGCTGGAACCTGAAATTCTGCTAAAGCAATCTGAGGCTTACCTTTTTTATTGAGCCAGCTAAGCTCAAAGGCATTCCAAATATCGACGCCTACAAAAGGAAGGGCTTGATTTGCTTTGATGTCGAGTTTGAGGCGATTCTCAGAGCGGGGAATGGGGAATAGCAAGCTTGGATCATATTGATCGGGATATGGCGTTGCTTGACCAAGTGTAAGTATCGACATTAGTTTTTAGGCTTATTAGATACACCAGATACCACGTGACCAGTCGGTGCTACTGAAGCAGCAGATTGGCAGTGACCCGTTTGGTCATCAAAGAAAAAGTCTGGCTCAAACTCGCGGAGGAATTCACTTTTGGAAAGTCCACCAAGAAACATGGCTTCATCAACATCAACACCCCAGGCCATCAGTGTGCGTATAGCGCGCTCATGTGCAGGTGCAGAGCGAGCGGTTACCAAGGCAGTACGAATGCGCATCCCTTTCTCGCTAGTAGTACGTTGTAAACGATGGAGCGCTTCTAGCAAAGGTTTAAATGGGCCGGGTGGCAGAGGGATAGCAGCTTTTTTGCTTTCATGATCGACAAAGGCTACCAAGCCTTCGCTCTGAAAGACTTGCTCCGCTTCATCAGAAAAGAGAACGGCATCTCCGTCAAATGCGATACGAATTTCATTGGGATGAGACTCTGCAGTTTTGCTAGATTCTGGATAGACGCGAGCTGCAGGAAACCCTGCATCAATCGTGGCACGCACATCATCTTCATTCGCAGAGAGAAAGAGGTTGGCATGTAAAGACCGCAGGTAGTGATAGGGTGGGCGCCCTCTGGTGAATACACCACGCTCTAAATGAAGGCCATGGTGTTCAGCTGAGCGGAATACGCGTAAGCCACTCACCGGGTCATTACGAGAGAGAATCACCACCTCGACACGTTGTTCACCTTCTTCATTAAAGGCTAACAACTTCTTTACCAATGGAAACGCAACGCCTGTTTGAGCAGCCTTAGATAGGCGCTCTAATTGCAACTTCATATAAGCGCTGTCATCAGTAGATTCGAAGATACGATTCTCTTCCTCGAAATCAAATAGTGCGCGCGATGAAATCGCCACAACGAGTTTTCCGGTAAGTGTGTATGACATTAAGGATTAACTCTTATTTGAGAAAAAGGCGATAAGCCGGGTTATCGGTTTCATTCCAATGCGGATAGCCAAGTGATGCTAAGAAACTTTGGAATTTCTTTTGCTCATTTTTAGGCACTTGCAAGCCAACGAGAATACGGCCATAGTCTGCACCATGATTACGATAATGGAACAGGCTGATATTCCAGTTTGGCGCCATACTCGTGAGGAACTTCATGAGTGCACCTGGGCGCTCCGGAAATTCAAAGCGGTAAAGTAACTCATCTTGAGCGAGGGCTGAGCGGCCGCCTACCATGTGGCGTAAGTGTGACTTCGCTAGCTCATCATGAGTCAGATCGATTGTTGCAAACTTTGCTTTACGGAAATGCTTTGCAATCGTATTGCTGTCACTTGCCTTTTGTGTCCCGATGCCTACAAAGATATGAGCTTCACTTTGATCAGCAATACGATAGTTAAATTCAGTGACATTGCGATTGCCGAGTAATTCACAGAAGCGTCTGAAGGAGCCACGTTCCTCTGGTATCGTCACTGCAAAAACAGCTTCGCGGAATTCACCCACGTCGGCACGTTCTGCGACAAAGCGCAGGCGACTGAAATTCATATTGGCACCACAAGCAATCGCTACTAATGTTTTCTTCTTCAAGCGATGCTTGTCTACATACTTTTTCATACCAGCAATAGCTAGGGCGCCAGCGGGCTCCAGGATACTGCGGGTGTCCGTAAAGACATCATTGATCGCAGCACAGATTTCATCGGTATTCACGGTGATGATGTCATCTACTACGCGTTTGCAAATACGGAAAGTTTCTTTACCGACCAACTTCACTGCCGTGCCGTCCGAAAAAAGACCTACATCTTTCATCTCGATACGCTTGTTGGCTTCAAGTGACCTTCTCATCGCATCCGAGTCGACAGATTGAACGCCGATCACTTTAGTTTTGGGGCTGACCGCTTTGACATATTCCCCAATACCAGCGATTAAGCCGCCACCACCAATAGCAACAAAAATGGCATCAATCGGCTCTTGGTGTTGCTGAAAGATTTCCAGGGCAATGGTGCCTTGTCCTGCAATTACATCGGGGTCATCAAAAGGATGAACAAAGGTAAGCCCTCGCTTTTTCTCTAAAAGCTCAGAGTATTTAAAGGCATCGCTGTAGGATTCACCATGCAAAATCACTTCTACCCAGGAGCCGCCTCGCGCCTTCACGGCATCGATTTTGAGGCTAGGAGTAGTGAGGGGCATCACGATGACTGCTTTGCACTTCATTTTCGCTGCCGCTAGGGCTACGCCTTGGGCGTGATTACCTGCTGAAGCGGCGATTACCCCCCTTTTTAGGGCCTCTGGGGGTAAATGGGCCATTTTGTTATAGGCGCCACGTAATTTGAATGAGAAAACCGGCTGGTTATCTTCTCTTTTGAGCAATACTTGATTGCCTAAGCGTTTTGTGAGTTCGGGGGCTACTTGGAGCTCTGTTTCCCTGGCTACATCGTAGACTCGGGCCGATAAAATTTTCTTTAAATAGTTCGTTGCCATGCGATGAGCGTACCATGAACGGGCTCTAAGCCCTTAAATTTGCAGGGGTTTATCAACCCAAGCCAACATCTTTATTGGTTTCCTGCCAATATCAACGTCCCTCAATTAAAATGCATATTTACCAAATATGACGCTATGAACGCCCCATTAGCTTTGAACCAGTTGTTGGATGCCGAAGCGGGCTCACCCCGCCTCCGCGAAATTCCTTATAACTACACCTCCTTTTCCGATCGTGAAATCGTTATTCGCTTGTTGGGAGAGGAGTCATGGCGTGTTCTGAATGATTTGCGTGGGATTCGACGTACTGGCCGCTCAGCTCGTATGTTGTTCGAGGTGTTGGGTGATATCTGGGTAGTTCAGCGTAATCCTTTCCTACAAGACGACTTATTAGATAGCGCCAGTCGTCGCCAGTTATTAATTGACGCTTTATGGCATCGCCTTGGTGAGGTAAAGAAAAGATCTAGCGGTGAATCAGTTGAGCAAGTTCAGGTTTTATTAAAAGCGGCACATCACGCGGTTGAGCGTTTTGAGCAGGGCTTTAAAGAAGTGACTGAGATTCGTAAGCGCGCTCGTAAAGAGTTAAGCCGTATTACGGCTGCAGATAATATTTGTTTTGATGGTGTTTCACGTGCAGCGCATGTGACCGATGCAACGGATTGGCGCGTTGAGTTTCCGCTGGTAGTTCTGAAGCCTGATTACGAGTCTGAGATCCCTGGCCTTGTGAAAGCTTGTATTGCCTTGGGTTTAACCATTATTCCGCGTGGAGGGGGTACTGGTTACACCGGTGGCGCTATTCCTCTCTACGCTATGTCGGCAGTGATTAATACTGAAAAGCTTGAGCAGATTGATAGCGTCAAGGCAAAGCGTTTGCCAGGTGTGGACCATGAAGTTTCAACCATCTTTACTGGTGCTGGTGTAGTGACACGTAGAGTGGCGGAAGCTGCGGAGCGAGCTGGTCTAGTTTTTGCAGTCGATCCTACTTCAGCAGATGCGAGTTGCATTGGCGGCAACATTGCCATGAATGCTGGCGGCAAGAAGGCCGTCTTATGGGGCACTGCATTAGATAACTTAGCTAGCTGGCGCATGGTGGATCCAGAAGGTAATTGGCTTGATGTTGAGCGCCTTGATCACAATCTAGGAAAAATTCACGTAGTAGAAAAAGTACGCTTTGCGCTGACTTGGTCTGATGGTAGGAGTGAGCCAGGCGAACATGTTCTCAAAACAGAAATCTTGGAAGTAGAAGGTAAGCGCTTTCGTAAAGAGGGTCTGGGCAAGGATGTCACTGATAAGTTTTTATCAGGCCTACCTGGCGTTCAAAAAGAAGGGTGCGACGGATTAATTACGAGCGCCACTTGGATTTTGCATCGTATGCCTAAATTCATGCGCACTGTTTGCTTGGAGTTTTTTGGTCAAGCGCAAGAAGCTATTCCCAGCATTGTAGAAATCAAAGCCTACCTCGATGGCTTGAGCAAGAACGGCGGACCAATCTTGGCTGGTTTGGAGCACTTGGATGACCGATATTTGAAAGCAGTTGGTTATTCGACTAAATCTAAGCGCAATGCAATGCCGAAGATGGTGTTGATTGGCGATATTGCTGGTAACGATGAAGAGGCGGTAGCGGCTGCGACCAGCGAAGTCGTGCGCATGGCCAATAATCGTGTGGGTGAAGGTTTTGTGGCAGTTAGCGCAGAATCGCGTAAAAAGTTTTGGTTAGATCGTGCGCGTACTGCTGCGATTGCGCGTCACACCAATGCTTTTAAGATCAATGAAGATGTCGTCATTCCATTGCCGCGCATGGGTGAGTACACTAATGGTATCGAGCGTATCAACATTGAGCTCTCACTCAAAAATAAGTTACAAGTTTTAGATGGCCTCAAAGCTTTCCTAAAAAAGAGTGCGCTACCACTTGGTAAGAATGATGAAGACTATGAAATCCCCAGTACTGAAATTTTGGGTGATCGCGTACAGCAAGCTCTTGAACTGATTGATAAGGTACGGGCGCGTTGGTCAGATTGGCTGATGCAGATGGATACGTATTTTCCGGATCTGCAGAATTACAGTTTGCGCGCCTCATGGAAGACAGAAGTGCGCGCTGAACTCAGAATCATTTTTGGTGGCCTGACATTTGAGCCTATCCTCAATGAACTGGAAGCCATTCATAAAAATATTTTACGGAAGCGTGTATTTATAGCGCTGCATATGCATGCTGGTGATGGCAATGTGCATACCAACATACCGGTAAATTCAGATGACTACGAGATGCTGCAAGATGCTCATCGCGCTGTCGATCGGATTATGAAATTGGCCCGCTCGTTAGATGGTGTGATTTCTGGTGAGCATGGTATTGGTATTACCAAGCTTGAGTACCTGACTGAAGCTGAGTTGAAAGATTTCCGCGCCTACAAAATGCGTGTAGATCCTGAAGGCCGCTTTAACAAGGGTAAGTTAATGCCGCATGCGGATCTTAGCATTGCCTATACTCCAAGCTTTGGTTTGATGGGTCATGAATCCATCATCATGCAGCAAAGCGATATTGGCGCAATTGCTGATAGCGTAAAAGACTGCTTGCGTTGCGGTAAGTGCAAGCCAGTCTGCTCCACACATGTGCCACGCGCCAATTTACTGTACAGCCCACGTGACAAGATTTTGGCAACCTCCTCGTTAATTGAAGCTTTCCTGTATGAAGAGCAAACGCGTCGTGGTGTATCGATTCGTCATTGGGAGATGTTTGATGATGTTGCAGCACATTGCACCGTATGCCATAAGTGTTTAACACCTTGCCCGGTCAATATTGATTTTGGTGAGGTTTCGATGAACATGCGTAACTTATTGCGCAAGATGGGGCAGCAGCGCTTTAACCCTGGAACAGCGGCATCGATGATGTTCTTAAATGCTACCGATCCAGACACTATCAAGTTGCTTCGTAAAACTATGATTGGTTGGGGTTACAAGCTCCAGCGTTTGGGTAATGATGTGTTCCGTAAGTTTGCGCGCAAACAAACTGCGCACCCACCCGCCACGGTAACCAAGCCCAATATTAAAGAGCAGGTCATTTTCTTTGTAAATAAAAAGATGCCTGGTAATCTGCCGAAGAAAACCGCTCGTGCACTCTTAGATATTGAAGATGCGAATTACGTGCCGATTATTCGAGATCCAAAAACAACCTCCGCAGATACTGAGGCGGTGTTTTATTTCCCGGGTTGTGGTTCTGAGCGCTTATTCTCGCAGGTGGGTTTAGCTACCCAAGCGATGCTGTGGAATGTGGGCGTGCAAACAGTATTACCCCCCGGTTACCTCTGCTGTGGCTATCCACAGCGTGGTAATGGCGACTTCGACAAAGCAGACAAGATGATTACGGATAACCGTGTTCTCTTTCATCGCGTAGCTAATACCTTAAATTATTTGGATATCAAGACTGTAGTAGTTTCATGTGGCACTTGTTATGACCAGTTAGCAGGTTATCAGTTTGAACAGATCTTCCCTGGTTGCCGAATTATTGATATTCATGAGTATCTGCTGGAAAAGGGTGTCAAGCTTACGAATGTGACTGGTGTGAAGTATATGTATCACGATCCATGTCACTCACCAATGAAGTTACAAGACCCCCTCAAGACGGTGAATGAGCTGATTCAGTCAGAAGATGGCAAAGCCATTCAGAAGAATGATCGCTGCTGTGGTGAGTCTGGAACTCTTGCGGTGACACGTCCCGATATTTCAACTCAGGTACGTTTCCGTAAGCAGATCGAGATGGAAAAGGCTGCCGATGAATTACGCAAAGATAATTTCACTGGTGAGGTCAAAGTGCTCACTAGCTGCCCATCTTGTCTGCAAGGTCTGGCTCGCTTTGATGCGGATAGCGATACTACTGCCGATTACATTGTGGTTGAAATGGCGCAAAAATTATTAGGCCCTGATTGGATGCAAGACTATGTTGCTAAGGCAAATCAAGGTGGTATTGAGAGGGTATTGGTTTAATGATTCCAACTAATGTTGTAGTACATCAGCAGTCAAAAGTGCTAGAGCTCTCTTATGAGAATGGCAATACCTTTCGTCTACCTTTTGAATTTTTAAGGGTGGTATCTCCTTCGGCTGAAGTCCAGGGTCATGGCCCTGGGCAGGAGACTTTGCAAACTGGTAAGCGTGAAGTTCTGATAGCGAATATTGAGCCAGTGGGCCACTACGCTCTTAAGCCTTCATTTTCCGATGGACATGATTCTGGTTTGTATTCTTGGGACTATCTGCAATTTTTATGCGAGAACCAAGAAGCTTTATGGAAAGAGCACTTGCATAAACTAGCGGCTGCTGGTCTGGATCGAGATGCTCCGATGAGTGTTGCTGGTGGTAAAGCTTGTGGCAGCCATTAACCGTCATTTCAGTTAAGTAAAGAGGAATATGAGTAAGACCCATTTTGGATACCAAAGCGTCGATGAAGCTGAAAAAGCAGGTAAGGTCGCTGAGGTATTTCATTCTGTAGCGAGTAAATATGACGTCATGAATGATTTGATGTCATTCGGACTGCATCGCTTGTGGAAAAAAGTCACGATTGCGCGTGCTCAAGTGCGCCCCGGTCAAAAAGTATTGGATATTGCTGGTGGTACGGGCGACCTAGCCGCTGCCTTTGCGCGTGCAGCAGACTGGGGTCATAACCCTGAAGCTCAAGTATGGCTGAGTGACATCAATGCCTCTATGTTGGGGGTTGGCCGTGATCGCCTGCTTGATCAGGGAATGGCTTTACCCTGCGTGCAGTTTGATGCGGAGAAAATTCCTTTCCCCGCGAATCACTTTGATGTGGTGACAGTAGCGTTTGGCTTGCGAAACATGACTCATAAAGATGTTGCTTTGACAGAGATGCTCAGAGTAATTAAGCCCGGTGGTCGAGTGTTGGTGCTGGAGTTCTCAAAACCGGATGCTTTTTTAGGCCCGATTTATGACACCTACTCATTTAAGGTGTTGCCTTGGTTAGGCGAAAAGATTGCCCAAGATTCTGAGAGCTATCGCTACTTGGCGGAATCTATTCGGATGCACCCAGATGCTCAGGCTCTTAAAGATATTATGCTGGGGGTGGGTTTTGATGAGGTGGATACCCACAGAATGACTGGGGGTATCGTTGCGCTCCATATTGGTATTAAATACTAGTGTTTTTATAGTTTTCGTCAGTCAAGAATTAAAAGCAGTTTTATAGGGGATCAAAATATGAATAAGCATTTTTTCAAGGCAGTTATATTGTGTGTCAGCTTAATATTTGCTTGCGTTGGTCATGCTAATGCTGCCCGTTTAGGTGGTGGTAAAAGTGTCGGCAAGGCACCAAGCGCGCCAATGCAAAAACAAGCTACTCCCGCACAAAAGCCAACTCAACAAGCGCAACCAGCAGCACCAGCTGCGGCTCCTCAAGCACCAGCACCAAGTCGCTTCGGTGGTATGGGTGGCATTTTGGGTGGCTTAGCCGCAGGTCTTGGTATTGGTTTCCTCTTATCCCATTTTGGGTTAGGTGAGGGCGCATCTTCATTGATCACTGGATTGCTGATTGCTGCTCTAGCCGGCTTTGCCATCATGTTCATCATGAGAAAAATGATGCCTGCCTTATCTGGTGCTAATAAAAGCCCTCAAATGACTTCGCAAGGTATGCAGCGTAGCAATCTAGATCAGGCGCCAAGACAAGAGCCTGCATTTACGCCGGCTGCTAGTGGGCTCGGTGGTGTTGCCGCAGAGCCTGCACCATTTCAATCAACGCTTCCTCCAGGGTTTGATGAGTACGCATTTTTGGATAATGCGAAACAGTTTTTCTCAGGTTTACAAAAGGCATGGGATCAGGGTGACTTAACTGGATTACGTGAGTACACCACCCCAGAAATGTTCGCCACGATTGAGCAAGACTTGGCCGGACGTGCTGATAGCGCCAATCAAACCGACGTAGTGACACTCAATGCGCAGTTGCTTGGAATTGAAACAGCTGACAATACCTACTACTGTAGCGTGCAGTTCACTGGCATGATTCGTGAACAAGTGGGCGCGCAGGCAAATAACTTCTCTGAAGTGTGGAATCTCAGTAAGCCGGTAAGCGGTCCTGGAGGCTGGGTACTAGCGGGTATCTCCCAGTTAGTTTAAGCTTGTAGTACTTTCCACCGAAAGCCCGCACTTGTGCGGGTTTTTTACACTAATGACCACCGTATCTCCCGCCACTCACCACATTGCAGCATCTGCCGCTTGCCGAGGAATAAATCATGTCCTTAAGGCTGAGCCGTGGGCTATGGCGGAGTTGGCGCGCCATGCTGGTAAAGTCATTTTGCTTAATTTGCCGATTGGACAGCTCTTTTTTGAGATAGCACCCGAGGGCTCCCTGCTTGCCTTGACCCATGCGGATACCCCGTCATTAGAGTTAGAGATTTCCTCTGAAGCATTGAGTGCTTTAGCTGGTAGCCCTGGTAACTTGCGGGAGCAAGCAATGAAGTCAGTGAAGATTACCGGCGATGCTGACCTAGCGCAGCTATTGGGTCGTTTAGCAGGTCAAATTCGGTGGGAGTATGAGGAAGATTTGGCACGCTTCATTGGCGATGCGCCTGCAAACTTCGCTGTAAGCCAAGGGAAGAAATTCATTTCTGCTGGGAAATCTGCGGCGACCGATTTGCTAGA
Source organism: Polynucleobacter sp. AP-Sving-400A-A2 (assembly GCF_018688155.1). Taxonomy (NCBI): domain Bacteria; kingdom Pseudomonadati; phylum Pseudomonadota; class Betaproteobacteria; order Burkholderiales; family Burkholderiaceae; genus Polynucleobacter; species Polynucleobacter sp. AP-Sving-400A-A2. Next base: position 1,863,231 of record NZ_CP061312.1, on the reverse strand, counting down.
AAATGTTATTGAGTATGTCAGTGAAGAAAGAAAAGTCCTTTTGAATAAACGAGATTTTTTAATTCGTAAGAATGAATTAAGTGTGTTGCGTGATGCGGTTGATCGTCTAGATAAGCGTATTCAACTTTTAGAGCGAAAAGGTTAATTGATTGTGCGTCGTTTAGCCCGTCTCTATTTCATTTTCTTTACAGCATGGCGTTATGGTTTATTGCCACTACTGCGCGACATTCTGAAACCTGGGATTGCTCGTGGCTTCTTAACTATTCTTTGCTGGATGTCACCAGGGCAATCGCTACCTAGAGGTGAGCGCATCCGTCTGACTTTAGAAGCGCTCGGGCCGATCTTCGTAAAATTTGGACAAGTGCTTTCTACTCGTCGTGATTTATTGTCAGAAGATATCGCCAATGAGTTGGCAAAGTTACAGGATCAAGTGCCGCCATTTTCCAATGCAGAATCACGACTCTTAATTGAGAAGGCGCTTGGTTTACCGATTGAAGAAGTTTTTATTAGTTTTGATGCAACTCCGGTAGCTAGTGCTTCCGTTGCTCAAGTGCATTTTGGAATCTTACGCGCCACTGAGAGACATCCAGAATGGCATGAGCGAGAAGTTGCGATCAAGGTCTTGCGTCCAGGCATCCTCCCGGTGATTGAGAGCGATATTGCTTTAATGTATGACCTGGCAAAAATCATTGAAAAATTATCTTCCGATGGCCGTCGTTTAAAGCCAACTGAAAACGTAGCGGAGTTTGATAGACACCTGCATGATGAGCTCGATCTCATGCGTGAGGCTGCTAATGCCAGTCAGTTAAGAAGGTATTTTGTTGATTCAGACAAGCTGATGATTCCTGAAATGTATTGGGATCTATGTCACACCAATGTGATTGTCATGGAAAAAATGAATGGTATATCTATCGGTCGTTTTGATGAATTACGTGCCGCTGGGGTAGATTTCAAAAAATTAGCGGCAGAAGGTGTAGAGATATTTTTTACTCAAGTATTCGAACATGGTTTTTTCCATGCAGATATGCACCCTGGAAATATCATGATCAGCTTAGAGCCAGATAGTTTTGGGCGATTTATTTCTCTGGATTTTGGAATTGTTGGCGCATTAAGTGAAACCGATAAAAACTACTTGGCACTCAACTTTCTAGCCTTCTTTAACCGTGACTATCGGCGTGTTGCAGAATTGCATGTGGAATCTGGTTGGGTACCTGCAGATACCCGGGTAGAAGAGTTAGAAGGTGCAGTACGCTCGGTTTGTGAGCCTTACTTTGATCGACCTTTAAAAGATATTTCTTTAGGCATTGTTCTGGTGCGTTTGTTCCAAACATCCCGTCGTTTTAAAGTCGAAGTGCAGCCGCAACTTTCCCTACTATCAAAGACATTACTCAATGTGGAAGGTTTAGCGCGTGAATTAGACCCCGATCTTGATCTTTGGCAGACTGCAAAGCCGATCCTGGAAAAATGGATCAGCAGGCAATTGGGTTGGCGTGGATTGGTTGAGGGGCTTAAGAGTGAAGCGCCCTCTTGGGCAAAAATACTACCAACCTTGCCCCGCCTGATTGCGGAGAGTTTGGCGCAGGGGCGCGGTCCGCAAAGAGAGCAAAATGCTGAATTAGAGGTCTTAAAAGGCCTTTTAATTCAGGAAAGACGGACTCATCGCCTTTTGGTGGGTGCCTTGCTGTTCGCAGGCGGCTTTTTGGCTGGGATTCTGATAATCGGCCTTGGTCTTCACTAGACTGTCGCCGATTGCCGCTTAAACCGCTAAAATGCCAGGTTAGGCAAAGCGTAAGCGTGGGCAAATGAAAAAATACTTTATCGCAGGCATTCTAGTGTGGGCACCGATGTCAATCACTATTTGGGTGATTGGATGGGGATTGGGCCTGCTCGACGGTGTTTTTGGTTCTGTAATGCATGCCATTATTACCGTGTTCCCCAATCAGTTTTCCGGTGATTTGCAACATTTCCGTGAATTACCAGGTGTGGGCATTCTGATTGTTGTTTCAGTCATCATGATCACTGGATTACTTGCAATTAATTTTGCGGGGCAGTGGTGGATGAAGGTATGGGATCGCTTGGTGAATCGCATTCCGATTGTGCGATCGATTTACTCTAGTGTTCAACAAGTATCTTCCACTTTATTTTCTGGAAGCGGCCAGGCGTTTAGCAAGGCATTATTAATTCGCTATCCCCATGCAGACTCTTGGGCGATTGCATTTCAGACTGGTATGCCAGCAAAAGAAGTTGCGGCTAAGTTGGGTGAGGACTACGTGAATGTTTTCCTGCCAACTACTCCAAACCCAACCTCTGGATTTTTTATGATCGTCCCACGTGCACACACCATTGAATTAGAGATGAGTGTTGAAGAGGCGCTCAAACATATTGTTTCAATGGGATCTGTTCCCCCCACCAGTTCAACTGGTTTGACTGCTACTCAGTCAAACCCTCATCTTTGATTTATAGGAAATTGTTATGTCGATGCGAAGCCATACCTGCGGTCAGGTAACTGAATCACTCATTGGTCAAGAGATTACCCTCTCTGGTTGGGTTAATCGTCGTCGTGACCACGGTGGTGTGATCTTTATTGATCTACGTGATCATCAAGGTTTTGTGCAAGTTGTTTGCGATCCAGATCGCCCTGAGATGTTTGTACTAGCCGAGCAGGTTCGTAATGAATTTTGTATTCAGGTTAAAGGTTTTGTACGTGCGCGTCCTGCTGGTACCGAGAATAATGATTTAGTTAGCGGCAAGATTGAAGTGCTTTGCCATAGCCTAGTCATTTTGAACGCATCTATTACTCCCCCATTCCAATTAGAAGATGAGAATTTATCTGAGACCACTCGCTTAACTCATCGTGTTTTGGATTTGCGTCGTCCGCAAATGCAAAAGAACTTACGTTTACGTTACAACGTGGCTATGGAATGCCGTCGCTATCTCGATGCTGCAGGTTTCATCGACATCGAGACACCGATGTTAACGAAGAGCACCCCTGAAGGTGCTCGCGACTATTTGGTGCCTTCTCGTGTGCATGACGGACAGTTCTTTGCTTTGCCACAATCTCCTCAGCTGTTTAAACAATTGCTGATGGTGGCTGGTTTTGATCGTTACTACCAAATTACCAAGTGCTTCCGTGATGAAGATTTGCGTGCTGATCGTCAGCCTGAATTTACTCAGATCGATTGTGAAACCGCTTTCTTGGATGAGCTAGAAATCCGTGAGTTATTTGAAAACATGATTCGTCATATTTTCAAAATCACCATGAACGTAGAGTTGCCAAACCCATTTCCAACCATGCCTTACTCAGAAGGTATGGCGCGCTTTGGTTCGGACAAGCCAGATCTGCGTGTGAATTTTGAATTTACTGAATTGACTGATTTGATGAAAGATGTCGATTTCAAAGTATTTTCTGGTGCAGCAAACCAAGAGGGTGGACGCGTAGTTGGTTTATGCGTACCTGGCGGTGCTGAGATAAGCCGTAGTGAAATTGATGATTACACACAATTTGTAGCGATCTATGGCGCCAAAGGTTTGGCATGGATCAAGGTGAACTCGCTTGCAGAAGGCCGTAACGGTTTGCAATCACCCATCGTCAAGAATTTGCATGATGCTGCTATCGAAGGCATCCTGAAACGTACTGGTGCTAAAGATGGCGATATTATTTTCTTCGGTGCTGATAGAGAAAAAGTAGTGAATGATGCTATTGGTGGTTTGCGTCTGAAGATTGGTCACTCTGCTTGGGGTAAAGAACATGGACTATCTACCGAAGGTTGGAAGCCGTTATGGGTAGTTGATTTCCCCATGTTTGAATATGATGAAGACAATGCCCGTTGGGTCGCATGTCACCATCCATTTACTAGCCCCAAAGATGAGCATATGCAATATCTCGAATCGAGTCCTGGAAAGTGCTTAGCTAAGGCCTATGACATGGTTCTGAACGGTAGCGAGATTGGTGGTGGATCCGTCCGTATCCATCAAGAAGTAGTGCAAAGTCAGGTATTCCGCGCCTTGAAGATTGGTGCCGAAGAGGCTCAGGCGAAGTTTGGATTCTTATTGGATGCCTTGCAGTACGGCGCGCCTCCACACGGTGGTATTGCATTTGGTTTGGATCGTATCGTCACGATGATGACCGGTGCTGAATCTATCCGTGATGTCATCGCCTTCCCGAAAACACAGCGTGCACAGTGCTTACTTACTCAGGCTCCTAGCCCAGTTGACGAGCGTCAGTTAAAAGAGCTACATATTCGTTTGCGCCAAGCTGCCCCCGCTGCTTAAGTAAGACAGTATCTAGATCACCTTGAAAATCCCCATTTCGGTTTTAGTTGTTATTTGCAAATTGAATGGGGAGGTCTTGCTAATCGAGCGAGCCGATAAAGCCCATTTTTGGCAATCCGTTACGGGTAGTCTTGATTTCCTCGATGAGGATCTTAGTGCTGCCGCTGCACGCGAAGTCCTTGAAGAGACCGGAATTGATGTTCAGTCTCTTCCAGCGGGTTCTTTGCGGGATATGCATCATCAGATTGAGTACGAAATTTATCCGCAGTGGCGTCACCGTTACGCCTCTAGAGTAACCAGAAATGCTGAGCACTGGTTCTCATTACTGGTTCCCAATGAGATCTCAGTCAGATTGGCGCCAAGGGAGCACGTGGCTTATCAGTGGCTGCCTTTTACGGAAGCTGCAAAAAAATGCTTCTCTCCCAGTAATGGCGAAGCAATTCTCAAGTTGTTTTCTGCGCATCAAAGCGTAACTGACTAAGATAGCGTGATGAGACATTCATCAGGGCATCATCATTCAGCAGCAGATTCAAAGCCATCACAGGGTAGCGACTGGAAGGTTATTCGTGACTTACTTCCCTATCTATTGGAATACAAGTTTAGGGTTGCGATTGCCCTGACTTGTTTGGTTGCTGCCAAGGTCACCAATCTTGGCATTCCGATTTTGATGAAGGAATTGATTGATGAGCTTAATATCAAAGCAGGCTCTCCTCAAGCTTTATTAGTTTTACCGGCCGGATTGATCTTGGCTTACGGCTTCTTGAGGGTGTCTGCTTCTTTATTTACCGAGCTGCGCGAATCCCTCTTTGCTCGCGTTACTCAAAATGCGGTTCGTAAAGTAGCGCTACAAGTTTTTGAGCATCTACATTCTCTAGCGCTGAGCTTCCATTTGGCACGTCAAACCGGTGGAGTTAGTCGAGATATTGAGCGTGGGACTCGCGGTATTCAGTCGCTCATTTCCTATTCCCTATATAGCATCCTGCCAACCCTGATTGAGTTTTGCTTAGTACTTGGTTACTTGGCTTACGCATACGATATGTGGTTTGCCATTATTACCTTGATTGCATTGGTGCTTTATATTGCCTTTACGGTTGTGGTAACAGAATGGCGGACGCATTTCCGCCGCACCATGAATGACATGGATTCCAAGGCCAATCAGAAGGCAATTGATTCCTTATTGAATTTTGAGACGGTGAAGTACTTTGGTAATGAAGCCTTTGAGGCTAGTCGTTACGATCAAAATCTGATCCGCTACCAGACGGCTGCAGTGAAGTCTCAAAAATCTTTAGCCGTACTCAATCTTGGGCAGCAAGTAATTATTGCCGTTGGATTAGTCCTCATTTTGTGGCGAGCAACTCAGGGTGTGATTGATGGATCTATGACCTTGGGTGATTTGGTATTAGTTAATACCTTGATGATTCAGTTGTATATCCCGCTAAATTTCCTAGGCGTGATCTATCGTGAGATTAAGCAGGCGCTGACTGACATGGATCGTATGTTTTCACTTCTGAATACGGAGAAGGAGATTGCGGATGCACCCAATGCCCAGTCTTTGCGTATCAGTAATCAAAGCCGTGGCCCAGATGTTCGTTTTGAGAATGTCTCATTTCATTACGATGCCAAGCGTGAAATTCTGAAGGATGTTAGCTTTAACATCCCCGCGGGAACAATTACTGCAGTGGTCGGGCAGAGTGGCGCCGGCAAGAGTACCTTAGCTCGCTTACTGTTTCGTTTTTATGATGTTCAGTCCGGCAAGATTCTGATTGATGATCAAAATATTGTGGATGTCACTCAATTGAGTTTACGTAAGGCAATTGGCATTGTTCCTCAAGATACTGTCTTGTTTAATGACACCATTGGCTACAACATTGCTTATGGCAATCCTAATGCTTCGATTGAAGAAGTTCATGAGGCTGCTAGGGCGGCGCAGATTGATCGTTTCATCAAACATCTCCCAGATGGCTACGACACCCAAGTAGGCGAGCGTGGTCTGAAATTATCTGGTGGTGAGAAGCAGCGTGTTGCGATTGCAAGGACTCTACTCAAAAAGCCGGCAATGTTAATTTTTGATGAAGCAACATCGGCGCTGGACTCTAAAACAGAGCGGGCTTTTCAGGAAGAGCTGCTTGGCTTGGCTAAAAACCGTACGACCTTGATTATTGCCCATAGGCTGTCCACCATTATTCATGCGGATCAAATTTTGGTCATGGAGCATGGCCAGATAGTGGAACGTGGAACGCATGCAGAGCTATTGGTTGCTAGTGGCCGATATGCTGAAATGTGGCAAATGCAAGAGCGCATCGTTCTTGATTAGAATATCTCTATGAGCCAGCAAGAAACTATTCTCAAAAATGCCTTTGCCGCTGCTTTAGCGGTTGCCGACCCAAACAAAATCGTTCCTGAATACCTTGGCAAGATCTTTCCTCAAGGCTTGGAGTCCAAGGGTAGATGTTTGGTGGTCGGCGCTGGTAAAGCCAGTGCATCAATGGCAACAGCTCTAGAGTCGTATGCTCAGTGTCATTGGCCTAATGCAATTATTGAGGGGGTGGTATTGACCCGCTATGGACACAACTCTCCTACTGGCCATATCCAAATAATTGAAGCGGGTCATCCAGTGCCTGATCAAGCTGGCATGGACGGCGCTAAAGAAATCTATCGCTTAGTTAGTGAATTACAAGCTGGTGACATTTTGATTGCCTTAATTTCCGGCGGCGGTTCAAGCTTGCTTACTTTGCCCCAAGCCGGCATCACTATCGAAGATATGCGCAAGACTACCGAAGCGCTATTACGCTCCGGTGCGCCAATTGAAGAGATGAATGTCGTTCGCAAACATTTGTCAGCGATTCTGGGTGGTAATTTAGCAAGGCTGGCTATCGCACGTGGCGCTCGAGTTGAAGCATTGCTGATTTCAGATGTCACTGGAGATGCCCCTGCAGATATTGCAAGTGGACCTTGTGCGCCAGATTATTCGACTTACCAAGATGCTCTGGATATTTTGGCTAAACACCACTTAAGCTCTGACTCTATTCCAGAATCTGTTTTATCTCATTTGCGGCGTGGTGTTGCAGGTGAAGTTCCAGAGACCTTAAAAGAAGTAGATCTACAAAATACTGCGGTCAGTAATCATGTGATTGCTACGGCCTATAAGAGTCTTGAGGCTGCGGCAGACTACGTCCGCACACAAGGGTATGAGCCCATTATTTTGGGTGACACTATTACCGGGGAAGCTCAAGAAGTAGGTATAGAGCAAGCTGCCTTAGCCCGCCATCATTTATCGACTAAGACCAAAGGACCAATCGCCCTCATCTCGGGTGGCGAGTGCACGGTAACTATTCCTAGTGGAATTAAAGGCCGTGGTGGTCGCTGCAGTGAGTATCTACTTTCATTCTTTGCAGCATCAACTGATCTTCCTCATGTTTCCGCTCTGGCTGCAGATACTGATGGTATCGATGGTAGTGAAAAGAATGCCGGTGCGTGGTTTACCCCTGAGATCCGCCAGCTTGCCATTAAGCAAGACTTGATTCCTTCGCAGTATCTGGATCAGCACGATTGTTATGGTTTTTTTGCGCAACTAGATGCTTTAGTGGAAACTGGCCCTACACTCACAAACGTGAACGATTTTCGCATCATCTTGCTTGATAAATAATTATGTCCAATAGCCCAACTCAAATTCAACTGATTCAGCCAGATGACTGGCATTTGCATATTCGTGATCGTGAAGTAATGCGAGATGTATTGGTCGATACTGCGCGCCAATTTGCGCGTGCCATCATCATGCCAAATTTGAAGCCGCCAGTGACTACGGTTGATTTGGCAAATGCGTATCGTGGTCGGATTGAGGCGAATCTTCAATCTTTGGGTGTCACTAGCTTTACACCATTAATGACCTTGTATCTCACGGATAACACTGCTGCGGATGAAGTGCGTAAAGCAAAGAATGCTGGCATTGTTGGATTTAAACTTTACCCTGCAGGAGCGACAACTAACAGTGATGCAGGTGTGAGTGATATCAAGCGTTGTTATGCCACACTTGAAGCAATGCAGGCTGTCGGTGTGCCCTTGTTAGTGCATGGTGAAGTGACTAGTGCTCACATTGATATATTTGATCGTGAGGCGGTGTTTATTGATCAAGTACTCCAACCTTTACGTCAAGATTTTCCTGAGCTCAAGATTGTGTTTGAGCACATTACTACTAAACAAGCTGCGCACTATGTACGTGATGCGCATACTGCTGGAAAAAACAATATAGCCGCTACGATTACTCCACAACATTTATTAATGAATCGTAATGCGATTTTTTCTGGCGGCATTCGTCCGCATAACTATTGCTTGCCAGTACTCAAGCGTGAAGAACATCGCGTCGCCCTATTAGAGGCCGCAACGAGTGGCAGCCCTAGATTTTTCTTGGGCACTGATAGTGCGCCCCACGCCAAGGGCGCTAAAGAATCTGCTTGCGGTTGTGCTGGTTGTTACAGTGCTTTCAATGCCTTAGGTTTATATGCTGAGGCATTTGAGAGTGTTCGCAAGTTGGACAAACTGGAAGGCTTCGCTAGTTTCTTTGGCCCAGATTTTTATTTATTGCCACGCAATACCAAGAAAGTCACTTTGGTAAAGCAGGCGCAAAATATTCCTGCAGAGCTTCCTTTGGGTGGTGACACGATTGTTCCGCTGCGTGCAGGTGAAACTATCGCTTGGACCTTGGCTTAAGTCAGTTAAGACTTTCTCTATTCATTTTTAGGATAAATTTCTGCGACTGCGTTAGACTGCAGGCGCAGAGTCAATTGGGCAATCGCCGCCTCTTTATTGAGGGGGAGGAAAGTCCGGACTCCATAGGGAAGGGTGATGGCTAACGGCCATCCACGGTGACGTGAGGAATAGGGCCACAGAGACGAGCGTATTTAGTTACGGTGAAACGCGGTAACCTCCACCTGGAGCAATCCCAAGTAAGCAGGCGATGAGGCGTCCCGCTGAGTCTGCGGGTAGGGAGCTTGAGCCGTCAGGTAACTGCCGGCCTAGAGGAATGATTGCCCCTAGATGCAAATCTAGGCGACAGAATCCGGCTTATCGATTGACTCTGCACTTTCTCAAGACTTATTCGTCATTCATAACGTTGATGGAGTAAGTAATTTCTGCCGTTTTGGCGAGCATGGTTGTCGCGGAGCAATACTTTTCGTGGGACAACTTCACTGCACGCTCAACCTTGGATAAATCGAGGTTTTTGCCTTTGACTGTGAAATGCAGGTTAATTTTGGTAAATACTTTGGGCTCAGTCTCCGCCCGCTCGGCTTTTAGTTGGACATCGCAGGCGCTAACCTCTTGGCGAGCCTTTTGTAGGATTGCAACCACATCAAAGGCAGAACAGCCCCCAGTCCCCGCCAAAATTAGCTCCATAGGCCTTGGGGCGCTATTTTTGCCTCCAGCTTCAGGCGGACCATCCATAGTGACTTGGTGACCACTGCCTGTTTTTGCCGAAAACGCCATGCCGCTATTACCCAACCAACTTACTTGACATTCCATGTTAGTGATCCCTAATTTAATAAATTAATCAATATTATCAATAGTTTAACAATAATAATGGGGCTTAGCTGCTCAGCAATTTTTACTTTAAAGCATCAGAAAATTGATTTTGGTCAATATTCTTGCGTTGCACCATATTTCTCGATACAATAACCACATTGGTAGTCAGTCTTATATAAGAGATTGATTTACCGCCCAGTGTCTCCTCCACTTAGACATAGGTGGATTCCAACCCAGGACTAGTTCCTGGGTTTTTTTTGGGTTACAATTCAAGGCTTTACTGAATTACCAAACCAGTCAGCGGTAATTGTTTTACCAAGTAAATTACAGAATCTGCGAGCTTGCAAACATAAGCAGGGCCAAGGTGGACGTAGTTTGATTGGAGTAATTTTTTTGACTATAACAATTTGAGAAATCATGAAAACTTTTTCTGCAAAATCCCATGAGGTGGTGCATGAATGGTTCGTGATTGACGCTACGGACAAAGTCCTCGGTCGTGTCGCCAGTGAAGTGGCACTCCGTCTACGCGGCAAGCACAAGCCTGAATACACCCCACACGTTGATACCGGCGACTTCATTGTTGTCATCAATTCTTCTAAGCTACGTGTTACAGGCACAAAAGGCTTGAATAAAATTTATTACCGTCACAGCGGATACCCAGGTGGTATTAGTTCGACTAACTTCGACAAGATGCAAGACCGTTTCCCAGGTCGCGCTTTGGAGAAGGCTGTGAAGGGTATGTTGCCAAAAGGCCCACTAGGTTATGCCATGATTAAGAAATTAAAAGTCTACGGCGACGCCAGTCATCCGCATGCGGCTCAACAGCCAAAAGCGTTAGAGATTTAAGGAAACCAAATGGCTATTAATTACGGAAATTGGAATTACGGTACAGGTCGTCGCAAGAGCTCTGTAGCACGCGTATTCATTAAATCTGGCAAAGGTGAGATTACTGTTAACGGTAAACCTATCGATGCTTACTTTGCTCGCGAAACATCACGCATGATCGCTCGTCAGCCTTTGGCTCTCACAGCTCACCTAACAACCTTTGATATCAAAGTAAACGTTAGCGGTGGTGGTGAAACTGGCCAAGCTGGTGCAGTTCGTCACGGCGTTACCCGTGCATTGATGGATTACGACATCACTTTGAAACCAGCCCTGTCTAAAGCAGGTTTGGTCACTCGCGATGCTCGTGAAGTTGAGCGTAAAAAAGTTGGTCTGCATGGCGCGCGTCGTCGTAAGCAGTTCAGCAAGCGCTAATTCTTTCAGTCGCTATATGTTTTATCGAAAGGGTCGCGCAAGCGGCCCTTTTTGTTTCTACAATCACGGTATTAGAGAGATAAAATGAATCTGTCAGTATTTTGGAGAATGGCATGATTAAAGTTGGCATCGTAGGTGGGACGGGATACACCGGAGTGGAGCTACTGCGCTTGTTGGCGCAGCATCCCGAAGTCAAGATCCAGGCAATTACTTCTCGCACAGAAGCTGGTATGCCAGTGGCCGAGATGTTTCCTTCTTTACGTGGCCGCATTGATCTTAAGTTCACAACACCGGATGAAGCTAAATTAAATGAATGCGATGTCGTGTTCTTTGCAACGCCTCACGGTGTAGCGATGGCGCAAGCAAAAGAATTGCTTGCTAACAATGTCAAGATTTTGGATCTGGCTGCTGACTTCCGTTTAAAAGATGTCAAAGAATTTGCTAAGTGGTACGGCATGGAACATGGTTGCCCAGAAATTTTGGCTGAAGCAGTTTATGGTTTGGCAGAAATCAATCGTGAAGAAATTAAAAAAGCCCGCGTCGTCGGTTTGGCTGGTTGCTATCCCACTTCTGTTCAGCTTGGGCTTGCCCCATTACTGTCACCAAAGTCTACTGGTGGCAAACAGCTAATTGATGGCACGCATATTATTTCTGACTCTAAGTCAGGTACTTCAGGTGCTGGACGTAAGGCAGAAATTGGGACTTTATTATCAGAATCAGCTGATAACTTTAAAGCTTACGCTGTTAAAGGCCATCGTCATCTTCCTGAAATTGTCCAAGGCTTGAAGGCCATTGCTGGTCATGATCAGATTGGTCTGACATTTGTGCCGCACTTGACGCCAATGATTCGGGGTATTCATTCAACCTTGTATGTGCGCTTGTCAGAGGCTGGAATGAAGGTAGATTTCCAAAAGCTCTATGAGGATTTCTATCAAGGTGAGCCTTTTGTGGACGTGATGCCGGCGGGTAGCCATCCAGAAACACGCTCTGTGCGGGGTAGTAATGGCTTGCGGATCGCCATTCATCGTCCTGGCGACGGAGATACTTTAGTTATTTTAGTGGTTGAGGACAACCTGGTGAAGGGTGCTTCAGGCCAAGGGGTTCAGTGCATGAACCTGATGTTTGGCTTGCCTGAGACCACTGGATTGACTCAGATTGCTGTTTCACCATAATGGGGCTAGCTGGAAAGACCTTTCAGCAAGCTTGGAATTAAAGGCCTAAAATAAACTATCGTCTTTTGAATTAGGAGTAAATCATGACCCAATTAGCTACGCAACCAGTACAAGACTTAGCCGAGCCACCAACCCCCTTGGTGTTTACGGATAGCGCCGCTGCAAAAGTGGCTGACTTGATTGCTGAAGAAGGTAATCCAGAACTGAAGCTACGCGTATTTGTTCAAGGTGGTGGTTGTTCAGGATTTCAATACGGCTTCACATTTGATGATGCTGTGAATGAAGATGACACCTTATTTGAAAAGAATGGCGTGACTTTGTTGGTGGATTCAATGAGCTTCCAATATTTAGTTGGTGCTGAGATTGATTACAAAGAAGATATCAATGGTTCACAGTTTGTAATTAAGAATCCCAATGCGCAAACCACTTGCGGCTGTGGCTCTTCTTTCTCCGCATAAGAACAAGCTTAATAACTTAAGCTGGATAGCAAGCGCCTAGAATCCTAGGACCTTTCGCTCCCGTAACGGCTGGCAGATTTGCTGGCCGTTTTTCTTTATGAGCCCACGCTAACCAGGCGAATGCAAGACCTTCTACGAGTTGTGGATCAATCCCAAGTGCATCGCTGGTCAAAATCTCGAGTGGATTTTTTAATACTTCTTTAGTTTTGACTTTGAATAAGTTTAGTAATGCAGTATTGCGGACACCGCCACCACAGACAATCAGAATCTGGGTTTGCGGCGCATAACGGAGCACTGCTTGGAGTGATGTGTCCACAGTCAATTGCAATAGCGTAGCTTGCACATCTTCCGAGTTGATATTTTCTGATCCAATGTGCTTTAGCAACCACTCCAAATGAAAGTCATCACGGCCTGTACTTTTTGGTGGGGCTTTTGCAAAAAATGCATCAGTCATCATTCTTGAAAGTAGTACTGGATTGACTTTGCCTTGAGATGCCCAGTTACCATTTTCATCAAAGGTGTGTCCTTGTTGATCTGCAATCCAGGCATCCATCAACATATTACCGGGACCACAATCAAATCCCCTCGCTTCACCATCTTTGGGTAATAGCGTCAGGTTTGCAATGCCGCCAAGATTGAGCACTGCGGTATTTTTATCTGTAGCAAACTGTTGCGCATGAAAAGCTGGTACTAATGGGGCGCCATGACCACCAGCAGCGAGGTCGCGACTTCTAAAGTCTGCAATGACATCAATTCCGGTCAGCTCTGCAAGCAGCGCCGGGTTGAGAGTCTGGTGTGTATAAGCCAGGTGATGAGCAAGATCAGCTTGATGACGAATGGTCTGACCATGGGAGCCAATCGCACTGATATCTGCAGAAGAAAGATTATTCTGGGCAAGCAATTGCTTGACTGCATCTGCATAAGCTATCGCAAGGGCATTGGCAGCCTGATTTTCCCGATGAATCTCGTTTGGCCCGGGACTCTGTAAGTCCAGAAGGGCTTTACGCAATTCAGGGGTAAATGCTGTGCTCATGGACCCCAAAAGGCTGGTATCACCAGTCTTTTCAATCTTTGCCAGCACAGCATCTATCCCATCTAGGCTGGTACCAGACATCAGGCCAATATAGAGTGGGTGGGTCTTATTCATGCAGTATCAGGGCTTTGTTCTCAGGAATGCGACAATTATGCTTTAGCAATCTAAATACTAATTTAACTGAATCAGTTCACTAATACAGCATGACGGCTAAACCAGAACAAAAATACCCTCTGACCCCCGAAGTTTTTGCAGCCCTTGAAGTGACTAAAAGGGGGTGTGATGAGTTACTGGTTGAGGCCGATTGGATTCAAAAGCTGGCTAAGAGCAAAGCAACGGGGACCCCTTTACGTATTAAGTTGGGTTTAGATCCTACTGCGCCCGATATTCATTTGGGCCATACAGTTGTACTGAATAAATTGCGTCAGCTTCAAGATTTAGGTCATACCGTGATTTTCTTGATTGGTGATTTCACGAGCATGATTGGCGATCCTTCTGGACGCAATGCAACACGCCCACCACTGACTGCTGAAGAAATTGCTGTTAATGCCCAGACTTATTATCGTCAAGCGAGCATGGTGCTGGACCCTGCTAAAACTGAAGTCCGCTATAACAGCGAGTGGTGTGATCCACTAGGCGCACGTGGCATGATTCAATTGGCTGCCAGATATACCGTGGCGCAAATGTTGGAGCGTGATGACTTTACCAAGCGCTACCGCAGTGGTGTTCCCATTTCTGTGCATGAGTTCTTGTATCCATTGATGCAGGGCTACGACTCTGTTGCTTTGAAGAGTGACTTAGAGCTTGGCGGTACTGATCAGAAATTTAATCTCTTAGTTGGGCGCGAACTCCAACGTGAGTATGGTCAAGAGCCACAATGTATTTTGACTATGCCGCTCCTCGTGGGTTTGGATGGCGTCGATAAGATGAGTAAGTCTAAGGGTAATTACATTGGTATCAGCGAGCCTGCTGGTGAGATGTTTGGCAAACTCTTAAGCATCTCAGATGAGTTGATGTGGGATTACTTCACATTATTATCATTCCGCCCAATGGCTGAGATTGATTTAATGAAGCAAGAAGTCGCAAGCGGCAGAAATCCTAAAGATTGCAAAGTACTGCTCGCACAAGAAATTGTCGCCCGCTTCCATTCGCAAGCTGCAGCAGAAAAAGCACTTGAAGACTTTAATCACCGCGCTAAGGGCGGCATACCTGAGGATATTCCAGAAGTTAGTCTGACTGGTGCCCCTATGAGCATCGCCAGCCTTCTCAAGGCTGCAGGCCTTGCCTCATCAACATCAGAGGCGATACGCAACATCGATCAAAAAGGTGTCAAGATTGATGGCACAACAGTGGCTGACAAACAATTAAAAATCGAGGCCGGTACCTTTGTTGTGCAAGTAGGTAAACGTAAATTTGCCAAGGTGACACTAGTTCAATAGTAGTCAAGAAATTGACTGTACCGCTCAATACATCACATTGCTATTTGAGAAAAAAATATGAATCACGATGAGACATTCGCTTAAATATCTTTTAAAGAAATATACTTTTTATTTTGGCGGAGATCAGCCACATATCTCTTGGTTAGAGCGCTTTCGATCAGTGTTCGGTATATTTATAGGCCTTTTACTTGTACTCACTATTTCAAAGTATCTTGGAGATCTAGGTGGTGTCAATGAATGGCTTATGGCTTCTTTAGGTGCAAGTGCTTTATTAGTTTTCGTGCTTCCACAGAGCCCTATGGCCCAACCTTGGGCAGTCATTGCTGGCAATACCTTATCTGCTTTAGTCGGTATTTCAGTAATTCATTTTGTGGACGACCCGCTGATGGCAATGTCATTTGCAGCCAGTCTATCTATTTTTGGAATGTTTATTTTGCGCTGCCTGCACCCGCCGGCCGCTGCAATTGCTTTAATTGTGGTGCTTGGAAATGTCATGCATTATCGGTATGCATTTTTTCCGATAATGATAGATTCTGTAGTGCTAGTTTTGGTTGGCGCAGTCTACAGTAACTTAACAGGTAAAAGTTACCCCAATAGACCAAACTAGGATTGATAACTTTCCTTAGCTTATCTGACCATTATCACTAGGTGGTGTTAAGCCAAAATGCTCATAGGCTTGACGGGTTGCCACTCGTCCACGAGAGGTTCTTTGTAAGTAGCCTTGTTGAATTAGGTAAGGCTCCAAGACATCCTCAATAGTGTCACGCTCTTCACCAATAGCCGCCGCTAAGTTATCAATACCAACGGGGCCGCCATCAAACTTGTGCAAGATAGCTTCAAGCAATTTACGGTCCATTACATCAAAACCACTTGGGTCGACATCAAGCATCTTCAATGCGGCATCTGCCATATCTTTAGTGATGGTGCCAGTGCCCTTGACTTCAGCATAGTCACGTACTCGACGCAATAAGCGATTTGCGATGCGTGGAGTACCTCTAGCGCGCTTCGCAATCTCAATTGATCCCTCGGGGTCAATATCGGCTTTAAGTAAGCTAGCGGAGCGCGTAATAATTTTGGTGAGCTCTTCGGTCGTGTAGAACTCGAGTCTTGCCACAATGCCAAAGCGATCACGTAGTGGGTTGGTGAGCATGCCGGCACGGGTTGTAGCGCCGATCAGAGTAAATGGCTTGAGATCAATCTTGACGCTACGTGCTGCTGGGCCTTCGCCAATCATGATGTCTAAGCTGTAGTCCTCTAGCGCTGGATAGAGAATCTCTTCAACTACTGGAGAAAGGCGATGAATCTCATCAATAAAGAGCACATCGTTTGCTTCTAAATTAGTTAGTAAAGCAGCAAGGTCACCAGGTCTATCCAGAACTGGACCACTGGTTTGGCGTAAGTTGACACCAAGCTCTCTAGCGATGATGTGGGCTAGGGTGGTTTTACCAAGGCCGGGAGGGCCAAAAAGGAGGACGTGATCCAGAGCTTCTTGTCTTGCTCTAGTCGCTGTAATAAAAATCTCTAATTGGGCGCGAGCCTTAGTTTGGCCGACATACTCATCAAGCTGTTTTGGGCGCAAGGCCCTCTCAAAAATAGCTTCAGAATTGCCTACTGCGCCACTAACAATGCGGTCATTGCCTTCTGGTAAATCTTCGGGGATTGAGCTGAGGTCTTCTGTGTGGATTGCCATACTGCAAGTGTAGTGGTGTTTGGGTAACTGCTTATGAAGTCTTCGAGAGGTATTTTAGGCCCATGCGGATACCATCTGATACGGTGGTATCCGAAGGGATTTGTTTGAGGGCGAGCTGAGCCTCTTTTTCTGAATAACCCAGCGCCAAGAGGGCTTGCAATATCTCGCTACTTGCTTCAACTGTCTGGGGCTTACCACCAACAATTCCTAAATCCGGAGCCAGCTTCCCCTTAAGCTCTAGACAAAGACGCTCAGCAGTCTTTTTACCAATACCAGGTACTTGAGTTAGGCGCCCCGCCTCTTGCATGGCAATCGCTTGCGCCAATTCATTGACGCTCATGCCAGAAAGTACCGCAAGTGCTGTGCGTGAACCAACGCCACTAATTTTAATTAGCTGTCTAAATGCTTCACGCTCAGTTTCAGTGGCAAATCCAAAGAGTTGCTGCGCATCCTCGCGGACTTGGAAGTGGGTGAGTAATGTAATTTTTTGATTGGTCTCTGGCAGCTGGTACAGGGTGCTCATGGGCACATCGATCTCATAGCCAACACCTTGGCAATCTACCAAGAGACGGGGTGGATGAACTGAAACGAGAATTCCTTGAATGCGACCAATCATGTGAAGATCTTAACCTGTTTGTATTGTTATTTCTTGCTACTCTTTTTGGGTGCAAGAGCGGTAGTAATTGCTTTTGGGATTTGGGCATGGTGAGCGGCGCAAATCGCCACTCCTAAAGCATCTGCCGCATCCGTTCCGGGAGCACGGCTTAGACGTAGTAAACGTTTCACCATTTCTTGTACTTGTGGCTTAGTAGCTCTGCCGGTCCCGACAATCGATTGCTTCACTCTCAGTGCGCTGTACTCCGCAACAGGGAGTTTGTCAGATACCAAGGCAGCAATTACTGCACCTCGTGCTTGACCAAGCATGAGGGTGGAGCGAGGATTGACGTTCAGAAATACTTCTTCAATAGCGGCTTGTTCTGGGTGGTAGGTCTCTAAAACCTCCTTAATGCCCGCGTACAAGATTCCCAGGCGCTCAGGAAGCCCTCGTGCTGGATCACCACTTTCAATCGTCCCTGAGGCTACATAGCTAAGCTTTTGGCCATCAACATCAATGACACCAAAACCGGTAGTACGTAAACCTGGGTCGATTCCTATCCAGCGCATAAGCGATTAGTGACGGAAGTGACGTGTGCCAGTAAAGATCATGGCAATGCCATGCTCATCAGCTGCTGCGATGATTTCATCATCACGCATACTGCCACCAGGTTGAATGGCACAGCTGGCACCACCATTCACAACCACATCTAGGCCATCGCGAAATGGGAAGAAGGCATCACTTGCCACTGCAGAGCCTTTAAGACTTAAGCCTGCATTCTCAGCCTTAATACTGGCCATACGAGCAGAGTCGACGCGGCTCATTTGTCCAGCACCAATACCGAGAGTCATGCCGTTAGCGCAATACACAATCGCATTAGACTTCACAAACTTTGCAACGCGCCAAGCAAACATCATGTCGTGCATTTCACTTGGAGTTGGCAGACGTTTGCTGACAACGCGCATTTCGTTCTCAAGAACATTTTTCGCATCGGGGGATTGCACTAGTAAGCCACCGCCCACACGTTTAAAGTCAAAAGTATTAAATGCAGTACCAAGAGGAATCTCTAATAAGCGAACATTTTGTTTAGCAGCAAAGATGGCCTTAGCTTCAGCGCTAAAGCTTGGGGCAATCAATACTTCCACGAACTGCTTAGAAATCGCTTCAGCTGCTACACCATCACATGGCACGTTGAAGGCAATAATTCCACCAAAGGCTGAGCTTGGATCAGTCTTGAATGCCTTTTGATAGGCCTCAAGTCCATTAGCAGCAACAGCTACGCCACAAGGGTTGGCATGTTTGATGATGACGCAGGCAGCGGCACCGCCAGCATTCCCAGTAAAGCTCTTAACGCATTCCCAAGCAGAGTCGGCATCAGCGATGTTGTTGTAGGAAAGCTCCTTACCTTGTAATTGTTTGTAATTAGCAAGCGCACCATCGACTGGATCAATATCCTTATAGAAAGCGGCTGATTGGTGTGGGTTCTCACCGTAGCGCATTTCTTGCACCTTTTCAAAGGCAAGGTGTAGGGTTTCTGGATAGGCAGAACGTGTCTTGTGATCTAAGTCATCACCTAGTGCTGAGAGATAGTTGGCAATGGCACCGTCATATTGAGCGGTGTGAGCAAATACTTTTTTAGCCAGACTCAAATTGGTCTTATAAGAAACTAGGTTCTGATTAGCTTTCATCTCTGCAAGAACAGGAGCGTAATCTTTTGGAGAAATCAATACAGTCACATCTTGATGATTCTTAGCGGCAGCGCGCAACATCGCTGGACCACCAATATCAATGTTTTCAACTGCATCTTCAAATGAACAATCCGCTTTAGCAACTGTTTCGTTAAACGGATAAAGATTAATCACGAGCATATCGATCGTATCGATGCCATGGGCTTTCAATGCAGCCATGTGCTCCGGAAAATCTCGGCGGGCTAATAAGCCACCATGCACCATTGGATGCAAGGTCTTTACGCGACCATCGAGCATCTCTGGAAACTTAGTAAGAGAAGATACCTCTACTACGGGTAGATTATTTTCAGCCAGGAGTTTTGCGGTGCCACCTGTAGAGATCAGCTTGATGCCTTGTTCATGGAGGGCTTTAGCGAACGGCACAATGCCATTTTTATCAGAAACAGAGAGTAAGGCTGTGCGGATCATATTTTTCAGAAGGTTTAATTAATTAAGAATTTGCGAATAGGGTTTGATTTATTTCAGGAGCTGGTGCTCTACTAGCTTCTTATGAAGCGTATTACGGTTGATGCCAAGGTACTGTGCCGCCAAAGACTGATTCTGCTTCGCATGCTGCATTACCAATTCCAGCATTGGCTTTTCAACCACTGCGAGAACCATTTGGTACAGGTCGGATGGAGGCGTTCCTTTGAGATCATCCAAGTAAGCTTGGAGTTGAGTCTCAATGCATTCGGTGATGGGGTGCTTATTAGTCATGGATAAATTAAATAAAAAACTAAATTTAGGCTGCCTCTAAAAATAACAAACTATCTGAATGGGATTTCATTTCATTAAAAAAATCGTTCACCATTTGCAATTGAGTTTTGCAATCATCGGCAGTGTTCATTCTTTGACGAAAGGCATGGGAGTCACGCAAGCCTTTGCAGTACCAGCCAATATGCTTACGTGCTGTGCGCAAGCCAACGTATTCGCCATAGAAATCATAATGATCAATGAGATGAGCATTCATGATCTCTTGAATCTCATTAATCTGTGGTGTCGGTAACTTACCACCAGTTTCTAGAAAGTGATTAATTTCACGAAAGATCCAAGGGCGTCCCTGAGCGGCGCGACCAATCATGATGGCATCGGCACCAGTTTCTTTCAAAACAAATTCTGCTTTTTCTGGAGTGGTGATATCACCATTGGCAACCACAGGGATGGCAATGCTATTTTTTACTGCGGTAATTGTTTCATACTCAGCTTCGCCGTGATAGAGGTCGGCTCTCGTGCGGCCATGAACTGTCAACATAGAGATGCCAGATTTCTCGGCGAGGCGTGCAATATCCATTGCGTTTTTATGCTCGCGATCCCAGCCTGTCCGAATCTTTAAAGTTACAGGCACTGCATCAGGTCCTACGCCGACAGCTTGAACTACGGCTTCTAAAATTTGTTGCACTAAAGGCTCGTCTCTTAATAGTGCAGAGCCAGCTGCAACATTACAAACCTTTT
The DNA here is from genome assembly GCF_018688155.1 of Polynucleobacter sp. AP-Sving-400A-A2. Lineage (NCBI taxonomy): Bacteria > Pseudomonadati > Pseudomonadota > Betaproteobacteria > Burkholderiales > Burkholderiaceae > Polynucleobacter > Polynucleobacter sp. AP-Sving-400A-A2. The sequence continues at coordinate 1,842,619 of NZ_CP061312.1, read as the reverse complement.
TGGCTGGGCAACCCATATTGATATCAATAATCTGGGCACCGTGATCAACGTTGAGCTTGGCGGCTGCAGCCATCATCTGCGGATCAGCGCCAGCAATTTGGACGGCAATAGGCTTGAATTCACCTTGGTGGTTTGCGCGACGCTGGGTTTTTTCGCTCTTCCACAGTAAAGCGTTGGAGGCGATCATTTCAGATACGGCATAACCAGCGCCGAGCTTTTTGCAAAGTTGCCGAAATGGGCGATCCGTTACCCCAGCCATTGGGGCAACAAATAATTTATTTGCAAGAAGGTGCGGGCCAATCTTCATGTGTTTCAGGCTAGGCTCTGGATGGCTTTTAGGTCTGGGGGAAAGGGTGACACTTTAGCACAATTCAGTCTGCATGTGCCTAAAAAATAGGCACACTCCATGACTTAGGTCAAACAGGGAATACTTGTATTTTGGAGGCTATTTCAGCCTCTTAGCGTCTACCAAACATCATCTGCCGGGCTAAGGCTGTTTTGATGGGGGGAAGCCATTGGAGGGCCGATAAAGCCAATCCACGACCAATCACAATAGGAAGTAGATTGGAGGTAAAGATTCTCGCCATGAAGTCGGTTAGACCTATGGTGGCAGAACGATCGAGCTTGCGACTTTGAGCATATTCCTGCAGAGTGGTTTCAATACCCAGGGGCGTTTTTTGATCATCAGGCTTAGAGAAGAGGATGCTGAGTTTTTCAGCCAAGAGATAAGCATCCCTCAATCCAAGATTGAGGCCCTGTCCCGCAACGGGATGCAGGGTCTGGGCAGCATTGCCAATCCAAACTTCATTACCTTGAGTAATTTCTTTGCGGTAATTGAGTCCCAGCTCGTAAAGTCGGCGATCCTGGATTTTGAGAAATTGTCCAATGCGTGAGCCAAACTCAGCTTGCAAGCTTTTCAGAAAGTCAGCATCACTTAATGCTAGGCGTGTCTGTGATGAACTTGGAGTTCCGCACCAAATCAGATTCAGAATATTGGGACCGTAGTGGCTCGGTAAAACTGCCAAGGGTCCTTCAGAGGTGAAGCGCTCCCACGCTTGGAAAGGCGATCCATTCTCAACCTCAACTAATCCGACCAAGGCAGATTGCTCATAGTCTCTGCCAGACTCCACCCAGTCTTGGGTTTTAAATAAACCACCTTCAGCATGCACTACACACTTGGCTTGAATGTTTTCAGCATCGGCGCTGGCGTCGATATGTTTCCAAACAAAATGGGGACTATTTTTTTGAATGTATCTTAAGGCTTTGCGCAGCGTGAGGTGAATATCACGATAACGAATGATGTGACCTAAAGCCTCTTGACCAAGCTCTTCGCGGGTCATCAGAGCACGACCAAAGCGACCTGCTTGCGAGACATGCACCCGATGAATATCAGCACATTCAGTAGGCCACGCATTGATGGTGTCTAACAATAGCTTGCTACCGTGAGATAGGGCGACTCCCCGGCTATCAGCATTAGCTAAATCAGCATCATCTGCAGGATTGCGATCCAGAAGCGCGATATTGGCTTCAGGAAATTTTTGCAAGCACCATGCGGTACAGGCTAAGCCTACTGGCCCACCGCCCTGAATCACAATATCGAAGTTCTCTGCTGACATGCTTACTAATCTATTTTGTAATGGTAAGGTTTTAATTATTTTTCATGAGTGCTTCGATTTCATCGGCTTTCACTGGCACGCCACGAGAAATCAATTCGCATCCAGAGTCGTTTACTACAGCATCATCCTCAATGCGGATGCCGATATTCCAAAAGCGCTCATCTACATCATCAGCGGGGCGAATATATAAACCTGGCTCGATAGTGAGTGCCATGCCTGGTTTCAGAATGCGCCATGGCTTTTCTGAAGAGCTTGGGGATGTGTCAAGTGGTTCTCGATAGGAGCCAACATCATGTACATCCATACCCAACCAATGTGAGGTACGGTGCATATAAAAGCGACGATAGGCTCCAGTCTCGAGTGCATTATCCAAAGAGCCCAATTCCGCAAGCTTCAGCAGCTTCTCATCAAGTAAGCCTTGAGTGAGTACTTTCAGCGCTGCCTCATGCGGTTCCATAAATGTATTGCCGGGCTTAGTCATTGCGATAGCAGCTTCTTGCGATGCAAGCGTAATGTCATATAGAGCACGTTGGGGACCCGAGAATTTTCCGTTCACCGGGAAGGTGCGAGTAATATCTGAAGCATAGCTATCAAGCTCGCAACCCGCATCAATGAGACACAGATCTCCGCTACGTAGCTCAGTATCACTAGCGCGGTAATGTAGGATGCACGAGTTGGCGCCGCCAGCAACGATACTGTTGTACGCAACGCTTTGTGCACCGTTGTAGCGGAACTCGTGAAGTAGCTCTGCTTCAAGATGATATTCACGCACACCAGGTTTGCAGGCGTGCATGGCACGAATGTGAGCGCGTGCAGAAATCGCAGCTGCACGACGCATGATGTCAATCTCATGGGCATCTTTAAAAAGACGCATCTCATGAATTAAACTCTCTACATCATGAAATTCAGAAGGAGGGTTCACACCAGCACGCGCTTGCGCTCGCACTTGTTTCATCCAATGACGTAAGCGACGATCTATTTCGGCGCTTTCTGAAAGACGAATATAGACAGCATCTTGATCTGCTAATAAATCACTGAGCTTGCTATCCAAATCATGATTGCTATGGGCATATTCCACACCTAAAACTGCAGGAGCAGCATCTGGCCCCAAGCGAATGCCATCCCAAATTTCACGCTCTGCATCCTTAGGCCTGCAAAAAAGATGTGACTCCAATTGGGGTCGCGATGTTGACCCAGTAATTTTGAGTACGAGGCTTGCACCTGGCTCTTCAAAGCCGGTGAGGTAGAAAAAATCACTGTCATGACGATAGGGAAACTCACTATCTCGATTACGCGCTGTCTCAGGCGCTGTAGTGATGATGGCAATGCCACCACCAGTTTTGGCGCAGATCAGTTTTGCGAGCTCAACTCGACGTTGTTGGTAAATGGCGGAATTATTCATTTGCTGCATTAAGTTCTTGTAATCGTTGGGGTGTCCCTACATCGTGCCACGGTCCGGTATATTTTTCACCGGACACCTTATTTTTAGCCATGGCCTCCCTCAAAATTGGAGCTAGCTTAGTAGGCACATCTAATTCCAAGCACTTAAAAAGGTCCTGATGGTAGAGCCCAATACCGGAAAAGGTGAGCTTTTCAGCGCCATCCAGTGGTTCATTGGCCACCCAGGAGTCCTTAATATAAAAGTCACCCTCAGGATGCTGAACTGGGTTGGACACCATCAAAAGGTGTGCCAGAGGTTTACTTGGCATGCTGCGTAATTCAGAGGCTCGGCTGAAGAGCTGCTGGATTGGTAGATTTGGACTAAAAACATCCCCATTAATCACCAGGAAATAATCGCTTGGATTCAGCAAAGGCAAGGCTTTCCTAATGCCGCCCGCCGTTTCTAGGGCGCTGTTCTCTGAGGAGTAGCTAATGTTGAGCCCAAATTGACTGCCATTTCCCAAGGATTCTTCAATCTTCTTACCAAGCCAAGCGTGATTAATCACTACATCTTGGACACCTGCATCACTGAGCGCCTCCAAATGCCAGGCTAGTAAGGATTTATTTTTAATGGTGAGGAGCGGTTTGGGTAGTTCATCTGTCAAGGGACGCATGCGCTCGCCTCGACCTGCTGCCAGTAAAAAACATGGAATGGGATTGGGTTTATTCATGATGAATGACTTTAATCTTGAGCGGGGCGCGTCGATTCTAGGATCCGTGCCAAGGGCTTTAATTCAATGTAACGATTGGCAGTCGCAATCGCATACTCAAGCACTAATGGAATATCTTTGAGATAACCATCTTTGCCATCACGATGAAACAGTCTTGCAAAAATACCCAAGACTTTCAGGTGCCGTTGCAAGCCCATCCACTCAAAGTCACGATAGAACTGACCAAAATCGTTTGGCATTGGTAGGCCTACTTGACGACCTTCTTCCCAAAATTTAATTACCCAATCAATCACGCGTTCTTCAGGCCATAAAATGTAAGCATCACGCCAGAGTGAAGATGCGTCGTAAGTGATGGGACCATAAACTGCATCTTGAAAATCAATTACGCCAGGATTATTTTTTTTAGTCACCATCAGATTGCGTGAATGGTAGTCGCGATGAACATAGACTTTTGCTTGCGCAAGATTATTTTGAATGATGAGTTCAAACGCTTGCTTAATCTGTAAATTCTGAAGTTTGCTTAATTCAATACGCAAATGTTTCCCTAAATACCACTCAGGAAATAAATCGAGTTCACGTTTTAGCAATGCTTCATCGTAGTTTGGTAACACATCTGGCTTGCTTGCTAATTGCATTTGCACTAAGGCATGTGTTGCATCTTTATAGAGATCATCCGCACTCTCTGAATTGAGTTCTGTAAGGTAAGTTTTTGTGCCTAGATCATTGAGTAAAAGAAAGCCCTCAGCGACATTTTTTTCTAAGATTTTAGGAGCATTTAAACCGGCATTTTCGAGTAATAAATCGACCTCAATAAAAGCATTCAAGGGCTCGTGTTGGGGCGGGGCATCCATCACGATCAAAGTCGGAAAATCCGGGTTTTTGGTCGCAATCCGGAAATACCTTCTAAAGCTAGCATCTGCCGAGGCAGGGACCAAAGTGGGTAGATCTAATTGCCAGCTAGGCTCAAGGCCTTTTAGCCAGTTACGGAGGGTGTCTAAGCGAGAGTCGGTCATGGTCGATTCGTATAATAAGGCTGGTCTGGATCTATGAGCCATTATCGCCGTCGTGCCGGCCTTTGTGCCCCTCTTTTTGTAGCTATTACCCTGCGTTTAATGATGGGGGTTGTATTGTCGCAATTTGCGCTTGCAAGTCAGGCTCAGGCACCCGCACCTTTACCACCTTCCGCACAGTCTTTAAGTAGCTCCGCTAACTCCGTTTTAATTCCCGATCGTGGTGATGTCACTGTCTTAAAGTTGGATGATCAATTACGGATTGGTAAACCGATTAATGATGGGCAAGCTTTAACCTTTACCTCAAGTGATTCGATTGACGGAATCGTTGATCGCGAAATGCGCTTAAAAGGGCGTGCACAAATTCGCCGTAATGGCGCAGTCATTAAAGCAGACGAAATTAAATACGATCCTGATTCTGATGTAGCTAATTTATCTGGCAATACGGAGTTTTCAAAAGGCAACGCATCCTTCAAAGGACCTAAAGCACGTTTTAGGGTGGATGCTCGTGAAGGGGAAATGGAGACTCCTTACTACGAGCTGCGTGATAACCGTGCGAGCGGTAATGCAAAAAAATTGACGATCGAAACTGCTGATGTATTTGTATTTGACAGGGCCACTTACACAACTTGTACCCCAGAAAATTTAGATTGGTATTTCACCGCCAGCACGCTAGAAATTGATAACGAGCAAAAAGAAATGGTTGGCACGCACGGGGTCATGCGATTCTTTGATGTGCCTATTGCTTATACGCCTTACTTCACTGCACCCACCTCCAATCAACGTCGTTCCGGAATTTTGGCGCCAGTAGCAGGTTACAACTCCAATAATGGTATTGATGTAACGCAGCCTTATTACGTCAATATTGCACCTAATCGTGATTTGCTTTTACTGCCTCGTGTTATGGGTCAACGTGGAGTGCAGTTGGGTGCCAAGTACCAGTTTTTGGACAAGCAGTACTCTGGTAACTTGATGGGTGACTATCTTCCTTACGATCGTAAGACTGGCACTGATCGTTGGCGCTATGACTGGCAACAGAGGCAAAACTTTAGCGGTGATTTATTGGGTATGGGTGGCATCCCCATTGCAGGCGCTTGGACTGGATATGCTAATGTGGCCCGAGTTTCGGATAACTTATATCCAACCGACTTTTCACAAAGTATCGCAGGTGCAGTTACTAGCCAGTTTCGACAAGAAGTTGGCACTACCAAAAACTTAACTGGTAGCTTGAGTAATTGGACTGTGGGAGCTAGGGCAATGACTTTCCAGACTTTGCAGCCTGACCCCACCGTGACTGTGCAGTCTCCATACAATATTTTGCCGAATGTCACAGCTGCCTATAACAATCGTTTAACGCCGGCAGTTGCTGATACCAGTGGAAAGTACATCACTCTTCCTACGGGTCCTGCAACCACTTTTTCAACTGATTTCACACGCTTTGCCTATAACATTGGTGGCAACTTAGCAGCAACTGCTCCGGGTGCTTACAGCCAAGCTGATCGAACAGTAATCAAGGGCGCTATGGCTCTTCCCCAGATTACGCCCGGCTACTACATCACTCCAAAAGTGAGTTTTCAGTCCAATACCTACAACGTAACACCGTACAACCCTGTGGGTGCGCCAGCCGCTCAAGGCTTCACTATTCCGACATTTAGTCTGGATTCAGGACTGGCGTTTGAAAGAGATGCCGCTGAGTTAAAAGGCTTCTTTGGACGCGATATGTTGCTCACAATGGAGCCAAGAGCTTTTTATGTTTACACGCCATTTGAGAGCCAGGCTCAAACTCCTTTGTTTGATACGGCCGATGCCGGCTTTGGCGTAAGTCAAATTTTTAGTGAAAATACTTTTGTTGGTAATGACCGTATTGCAGATAATAATAAATTAACGGGTGGTATTACCAGTCGCATGATTGAGGCCAATACAGGCGCAGAACGAGCCAATGTAACCCTCGCACAACGTCAAGCCTTTACGGGGCAGAAGGTAGGTCTCAATGGCACCATTGCAAATCCTACAACCTATTCGGACACATTGGGCTCTGCTTCCGTTCGTCTGCTTGGTAACTTCAGTACCGATGTATTTGGGCAATACAACACGCAATTGAACCGCTTAGTCCAAACAACGGTAGGTGGTAGTTGGCGGCCTACGCCTGGAAGAAGCTTGAATTTTGGCTATCGGAATGTTTGGACTCCACCAATACAAGCATCTGTTCAGAACAACCAGCAGACTTTTGTCCCTTCTGCAACTACTACTGATCAATACAATGTTTCAGGGCAATGGCCTATTACGCGCGAAGTATCTGTCTTGGGTCGCTGGGGTTACGACGCTTTAACGACCAAAACGCTCAATACGCTGGTGGCCTTGGAGTGGATGCGTGACTGCTGGACTTTACGTGGCGCTTACTCGCAGATGCTCAACACCTCACAAATCACAACTACTCAGATTTTGTTCCAAATAGAATTTAGGGGTTTTGGTAGCGCTGGTAGTAATCCAGTTGATATCATGAAGCTAAATGTTCCCGGATATATGCCTACTTCCAAACCTATACCACCTTCAATATATGAGAACTATCAATGATGCGTAGGAATCGATTTAACCAAGCACTTGCAGCCATCATTTTGGCTGGCGCCGCTTTACTGCCTCAGCTTGCGTTTGCGCAAGATGGCTCAAAGATTTCAGCTGATAGCAAAATTCGGAACATTGATGGTGTTGCGGCAGTGGTGAATACAGGCTATGTGACACGTAAAGAAATTGATGATCGGATCCTTGCCCTGCAAAAACAGGGAGGCAAGCTCCCTGATGCCGCCGCCTTGCGCAAGACAGTGCTGGAACGCCTCATCCTTGAAAAAATTCAATTACAAAATGCTGAGCAAGAGGGTATTGCAGTGAGTAATAAAGAGTTGGATAAGATCATTGGCGATATTGCTGCCAAGAATAAATTAACTCTTGCAGAGTTAAAAGTAAAAATTGCCGCTACTGGTAGCACCTATGAGCGCTATAGCCAAATGCTGCGCGATGATGTGATTATTAGTCGTTACCGCGAGCGTGAGGTCGAGGGCAAGGTTAAGATTTCTGATGCGGAGGTAGATAACTTCATCTCTGATCGCAATCGTGAGGTAGCTGGTGGAGGAAAGCCCGCACGCTCAACTCCTGCGATGAAGGGTGAACCAGAAGAGATCGACGTTGCGCAGATTTTTATTCCTGCAGATGCCAATGCTGGGGCTGGTGCTCAGGCTGAGGCAAAGAAGAAGGCAGAACTCCTTTTACGCGAAGCGCGTGGTGATGTCGATTTCTTGCAGTTAGGTGCAATGGCTGTAAAAGATAATCCAAAAATTAAGTTTCAAGATTTGGGTTACCGTACCCCAGATCGCCTGCCGCAATTGTTTTATGAGGCCGTCAGAAATACAGGTAGTGGACAAGTTGCCAATGCTGTAGTCAAGAGCCCTGCGGGCTATCATGTGCTGAAGGTTTTAGATCGTCGTGCGCTAGTTGCTGGCGCTCCTGAGCCGCAGCAAGCCGCCCCCCAAGAAAGCGCTACCACTCCACAAAATATTATGGTTACACAGACTTTGTCTCGCCATATTTTGTTGCGTAGTCGTGCGGGCTTGACAGACCAAGATGCTGAAAGACGCCTCTCGGGTTACCGTGATCAGGTTCGTGCAAAAACTGCTGATTTTGGTGATTTAGCTAAAAAATATTCTGAAGATGGATCTGCCGCCAATGGAGGTAATTTAGGTTGGATGGGCCCTGGTGATTTAGTTCCAGAATTTGATCAGGCAATGAATCGCTTACAAATAGGTGAAGTGAGTAATCCAGTGAAGACCGAATTTGGTTGGCACTTAATTCAGGTGCTCGAGCGTCGTGAAGCGCAGTTGACTTTAGAGAAGCAGCGCCAGTTCGCCCGAGCAGCAATTCGTGAACGTAAGTTTGACCAGGCTTATCAAGATTGGCTACGTGAATTACGCGATACCGCTACGGTGAAGATCATTAACGCAGATGATCCAGCAGCCAGCCCTCGTTAATCTCGTCATTAGTTCTGGAGAGCCTGCAGGGATTGGTCCAGAGGTCTCTATTGCAGCTGCATTAGCCTTCTTGCAAGAGCAGCCTGCAAGCGTAATTACTTTGCTTGGGGATTGCAGCTTATTTTCAGGCGCTGATATCCCTAAAGAATTCTCCAATCGTTTGAAGGTGGAATCTATTGCGCTAGCTTCTCCAGTAACTGTGGGCCAATTAAATCCTGCCAATGCACAATATGTTTTAAGTATTCTGGACGCTGCAGTTAAGGGCTGTCTTAATGGTCGTTTTGATGCCATGGTGACTGCACCAATACAAAAGAGCGTGATCAACCAGGGTCATACTTCAAATGCGGATTTATTTACCGGTCATACGGAATGCCTAGCAAAGCTTTGTCATCAAAATCATGTTGTCATGATGTTATGTGCGACATTGCCGGCGGGTTTTTTAGGATTGCATAACAGCCGTGATCTTCGGGTAGCTCTGGTAACAACCCATCTGCCTCTGAGGGATGTTCCTGGTGCGCTCAACCAACAGCATATTCTGGAAACCATTCAGATTGTCGATCAGGATCTTCGGACAAAATTTGGTATTGCTAAGCCTGTTATTCGGATAGCGGGACTCAATCCGCATGCGGGTGAATCTGGTTATCTAGGGCGCGAAGAAATTGATGTGATCATTCCTGCGATCGAAGCTGCTAAACATTTGGGTATTCAAGTGAGCGGACCTTATCCAGGGGATACGATGTTTGATGCTAAGGCTTTGGATAGCGTAGATGCGTTTATTGCGATGTATCACGATCAAGGTCTAGCGCCATTCAAGTTTGTCAGTTTTGGTGGCGGCGTGAATGTCACCCTAGGCCTACCGATTATTCGCACTTCAGTGGACCATGGTACGGCGCTAGATATTGCTGGAAAAGATCTTGCAGATCCAAGCAGCATGTTAGAGGCTTTGCGACTCGCCTATCAATTGGCGGTCAATTCAAAGAACGCAAAGAACATAAAGACTCCCTCAACATGACGCATCAAGCGCGTAAACGATTTGGTCAGAACTTTTTGCAGGACTCCGGAGTCATTTACTCCATAGTTGCAGCAATCAATCCCAGTGAAAATATGCACGTGATTGAGATTGGTCCTGGCCTTGGCGCATTAACAAGACCTTTGTTGAGTAACCTAGAACACCTAGATCTTTTGGAGATTGACCGAGATTTGGTGGCTTACTGGAATCAAGAGAATCTCAAGGGTCTCAATGTGATTGAGGGAGATGCGCTCAAGTTTGATTTCTTGGAATGGGCAAATGCACGGTCAGCTAATAGTGGTCTGTGTAAGGTGGTTGGTAACCTGCCTTACAACATCTCCTCTCCATTGCTATTTCACCTTGTTTCTGCTGCCCACGTAATTGATGAGCAGGTATTTATGCTGCAAGCTGAAGTAGTGGAGCGCATGGTCTCTAAGGCTGGCGGATCTGAATTCAGTAGGCTCTCTGTCATGCTGCAAGCCCGCTATGATATGGAGCAAGTTTTAGAAGTTCCACCTGAAGCTTTTGATCCGCAGCCTAAGGTTAACTCTGCTGTAGTGCGCATGATTCCGCGTAGAGATTTCAACTTGAGTGATGCGCAGTGGCATGCTTTGGAAAAAGTAGTAGCCGCAGCATTCTCTCAAAGAAGAAAAATGCTGCGTACGAACTTATCCGCCTTTGCTGATCGACTGTCTCTATCTGAATCTGAATTAAAAGCGCGTGCTCAGGATATTCCCGTGGAACGCTACATTGAATGGGCTAAAGCTTTAGCTCATTAAGCCTCTAGTTTTACTGGTAAGCAGCAGGATCAATCAGCCGCATTTCAGCTTCAATCCACTTCTCTACTTCTTGATGAAGTTGGCCGCCTGTTTTTCCAGTTGAGGTAATAGCGGGGCCGATTGAGAAGATGACTGTTCCAGGCTGCTTTAGAAAGCTATTCTTAGGCCAGCAGCGACCGGCATTGTGAGCAATTGGAATCACTAGTGCCTCGGTAGCACTTGCCAGCCTTGCACCACCTTTACTATAGGGTTTATGAGATCCGGTTGGCGTTCTAGTTCCCTCTGGAAACAACAAAATCCATTTACCTTCAGCTAAGCGTTTTTTTCCTTGACCAACAACGGAGATGGCGGCAGTTTCTTTACTATTGCGATTGATATGAATCATCTTGAGTAAAGCCAAAGCCCAGCCAAAGAAGGGAATCCAGAGCAACTCTCTTTTGAAAACAAAGCACACCTGTTTAGGTAGTAAGGCAATGTAGAAAATGGTTTCGTAAGCAGATTGATGTTTACTCAATACAACAACAGGCTTATTCAAAACCGCCATCATATTTTCCATCCCACGAATTTCATAACGAATGCCGCAGAGCGGCTGCAAAATCCAGATAACGACCTTATTCCAAAGGCCAATAAAGCGATAGCGATTCTCGGGATTGAGAAATGGAAAGACGAGGATACAAAGTACCGACCAGATCGGCGTGAATATCAGCAAAAAAAGAGTGAATAGGGCTGAACGAATAAAAGTCATACTGGCATTAAACCTGATCTTGTAAGAGTGCAGTAGCAAATGCCATCAAATCTGCATGAATCTGCGTTCCCTCTGGGAGGCCACCTTTATCTAGGGTTTTATTACCCTTGCCAGTGAGCACTAAATGTGGACTAGCACCCAAAGTAACTCCAGCCTGCAGGTCGCGTAGGGAGTCACCCACAATCGGCACTCCTAATAAAGGTGTAGCACTTTGATTTTTCTTGTAGCGCAGGGCAATTTCTTTCATCATTCCCGGTAGGGGCTTGCGGCAATCGCATGCATTAGCATCAGTATGGGGACAAAAGAAAATGCTATCGATATGACCACCCAAGGGTTTAAGCAGCTTATCCATCTTGGTATGCATTGCATGCAGATCATTGATATTGAAATAGCCTCGCGCCAAACCAGATTGATTGGTTGCTACAGCGATTTGATAGCCCGCTTGATTCAGTAATGCAATAGCTTCAAGACTACCCGGTAGCGGAATCCACTCATCACTCGACTTTACATAGTCATCTCGATCTTCATTAATCACGCCATCACGATCAAGAATGATGAGTTTAGAAGAGCTATTGCTCATGCTAATTTGCCGAGGTCGGCAATCAGATTCATTTTCTGGTGAAGTTGTTGCAGGAGAGCTAGGCGGTTATCGCGCAGCTCTGGATTGGGGTCCATCACCATGACATCGGCAAAGAATTGATCGATTGGAGCACTTAAAGCTACGAGAGCTTTTAATAGATCCACAAACTGACGTTGCTCATAAGCAGAGGTCAGTGTTGGGACGAGCTTCTCAAGCGCTTCGTATAGGGCGATTTCTGCAGGAGCTTGTAAGAGCTTACTTGAGCAAGCTCCCGGAATAGTAGCGGCATTCTTTTTCAGAATGTTGCTGATACGCTTGTTGGCAGCAGCTAATTGAGCAGCTTCTGCCAAGGCGTTAAATTCACGCAAAGCAGTTAAGCGATCTATTAAGTCATTCAGTTGCGCAGGCGATTGACTCAATACCGCATCAATCTCTTCGATAGTGAATGGCTTGCCAGCAACGGCCTGATCACGCAAGTAAGCACGTAGACGATCAATAATGAAGGCGTAAATATCTTCAGCCTTCGCTTTCTCTTGAACATCTTTCTGGGGAAATTGTTTGCGTGCTAGTTCAATTAAGTCCGGCAGGCTCAGGCTAAGATTCTTTTCAAGTAGGAGCCGGCAGATTCCGAGAGCATGACGACGCAGGGCGTAGGGGTCTTTATCACCAGTTGGCGCAAGGCCAACACCCCAAATACCAACGAGAGTTTCTAGCTTATCGGCAATAGCGAGAATGGTGCCTGTCTGAGTTTGTGGCAATGCATCACCAGCAAAGCGGGGCATGTAATGCTCGCTACAAGCAGAAGCTACTTCCACATTTTCGCCATCATGGTTGGCGTAGTAACGACCCATGATGCCTTGGAGCTCTGGGAACTCACCAACCATATCGGTTAATAAATCCGTTTTAGCAATTTCAGCAGCACGGCTAGCAAGCATCTGATCAGCCGATAAAGTTTTTGCAATACCAACAGCAATTCCTTGAACACGCTTAGTGCGATCCAATTGATTGCCGAGCTGATTGTGATAAACCACTTTTCCTAGATCGGTTACGCGGGATGCCAGTGGGCGTTTTTGATCTTGCTGAAAGAAAAAACGTGCATCAGAAAGTCGTGGGCGCACTACACGCTCATTACCGGAAATAATTGCCTCTGGCTTATCGGTTTCAATATTAGAAACGATCAAGAAGCGGTTACGTAACTTGCCTTGCTGATCAGTCAGTGCAAAGTATTTTTGATTGGTCTGCATTGTCAGAATCAAGCATTCTTGTGGAACCTCTAAGAACTCTTGATCAAAGTGACACTCATAAATTGCTGGCCACTCTACTAAGGCAGTCACTTCATCTAAGAGACTATCTGGCATGAGTACTAAATCAGTGCCAGCGGCTTTTAATAACGCAGATTCAATAAATTCACATCGCTTATTAAAGCTTGGCAATACTTTTGCTTTAGTGCTGAGGTCAGACTCATACTGATCGGCAGAGGCAATCGTAATGACGCCTGGAGCTAAAAAGCGGTGACCTTCTGTTTGATTTGCTGCATCAATGCCCAATGCGCTGATGTGCAATGTTTGTTTACCATGGAGAGCGATGATGCGGTGCGCAGGACGTGCAAACTCAACGTCTGCTAGTCCACCATTTTTTTGTAGTACTTGGTAGTGCATCATTTTAGCAATGGGTAACTTACCCAGCGTCAGCTCGAGGGCTTGTTGTGCAGTTTTTTCTAATGCTGCACCTTTGGCAATGACATTGAGATAGAGCGCTTCATTCTTTCCCTCGCCCGCTTTTTCTAAAGTGGAAAGGTCGATATCTGCATAACCCAAAGAGGCTAATTTCTTTTGCAGTGGTGCCGTCGGCTTCCCATCTGCATCAAAGGCAATACTGGTTGGGAGTAGTTTTTCACGTACTGGATAGTCTGGAGCTTGGCTTAAGACATTGGTAATTTGAACAGCAAGGCGACGCGGTGTCGCATAGCCAGTCGCAAGAGAGTTTTCACTCAAGAGTCCAGCAGCTTTTAGAGCTGAATAAATGCCTTCACTAAAAGCATCGCCTAAGCGGCGTAATGATTTTGGTGGAAGCTCTTCAGTAAACAACTCAATCAGAAGGTTATCTGTCTGAGAGAGGGGATTCGGTGTACTCATAATTAGATCAAGCTACTTAGGCTTTGGATTGACGTTGGCACATCGGGAATCCCAATTTCTCACGAGACTCAAAGTAAGCCTGTGCTACTGCGCGAGAGAGATTGCGGATGCGTCCGATGTAGGCTGCACGCTCAGTAACCGAAATAGCGCCACGGGCATCTAGTAAGTTAAAAGTATGTCCAGCCTTAAGTACCATTTCATAAGCGGGTAAGGCTAAGGGCACTTCCATCAAACGTTTGGCTTCACTTTCATAGTTAGTGAAGTTGGCAAACAAGAGGTCGGTGTTGGAGTGTTCAAAGTTATAGCAAGACTGCTCCACTTCATTCTGGTGATACACATCACCATAAGAGATGCCATCCGTCCAAACAAGGTCGTATACGTTGGAACAATTTTGGATATACATTGCCAAACGCTCAATACCGTAAGTGATTTCGCCCAAAACAGGTTTGCAGTCAATGCCGCCCACTTGCTGGAAATAGGTAAATTGCGTCACTTCCATACCGTTGAGCCAAACTTCCCAGCCTAAGCCCCAAGCGCCTAAAGTTGGATTTTCCCAATCATCCTCAACAAAACGCACATCGTTCTTTTGAAGATCAAGACCCAAGGCTGCAAGCGAACCTAAGTAGAGCTCAAGGATATTTTCTGGTGCAGGCTTTAGTACTACCTGGTACTGGTAGTAGTGTTGCAGACGATTTGGATTTTCTCCGTAGCGACCGTCTTTTGGTCTACGTGAAGGTTGGACGTAAGCAGCTTTCCATGGCTCGGGACCAATGGCTCTCAAGAAAGTAGCTGTATGAGATGTACCGGCACCGACCTCAAGGTCGATAGGTTGCAATAGGGCGCAACCCTGTTGGCCCCAGTAATCTTGAAGTTTGAGAATGATTTGCTGAAAAGTAAGCATGATGTACCTGGCTAAGCCTTTGATTTTACATGGCTAAGCTGGTGAACTAGGAAATTGCGATTAGATGCGTTTTTGGCGAATCAGACCCAGTATGAGCAAGAGGCAAGAAAGGCTCAAAATAGGCGCGTTTCCCCAAAGTACGTAAGGTGTTGTGCCTGAGTAGGCCTGAATACTGGTCTTTAAGATGCTCTGGGTGAATTTGGGGAGTTCTGCCAAAATTTTGCCATCTGGTCCCAGTACTGCCGTGATTCCAGTATTGGTTGCTCGTAATGCAGGAAGACCGGTTTCTAGAGAGCGTAATTGTGAAAGCCGTAATTGTTGTGTTGGCGCTTGAGAATCCCCGAACCAGGCAAGATTTGTCATGTTGATAAAGAGGTTCGCTGATTCTTTGCTGTTACGTAAACGTGTAGCTAGTTCATCACCAAACACATCTTCATAGCAAATAGTGATTGCTGCATAGAGTGGCGACTGCCCCTCTCTGTTAATTAAGAAGAGGGGTTGATTTTGAGAGCCTCGAGAAAAGTCACTCAGTGGCACGCTAAATGCATTTACAAACCAACGAAATCCTGGGGGAATAAATTCTCCGAAAGGAACTAAATGCGACTTGTCGTAACGATAAGGTAGATTACTTGGACTAAAGCCGATTGCTCGATTGGAGAATTCTCTTCCATCTGCGGGATTAAAGTGCCGCCCCAAGATACCAAATAAAAGAAAGCGCTTATTGTTGATTGCAAAATCCTGTAAATCTTCTAGGGTGCCTGCGGGTAAATTGGTCTCAGGCCAAGGTAGGGCTGTTTCTGGGGATACTACCAAGTCTGCCTGCGAATCAAGCATTGCAGATTTATAAAACGCAATTTGCTGCAGCATACCCTCTGGTTTAAAGACCAAGCTTTGAGCAATGTTTCCCTGAATGAGCTCTACAGTAAGGGGCTCGCCAGTAGGCTTCGTAAAAGACCAGAAGTTCAATAGTTGGCTCAGTACGATTAGAGACGCCACAGAAATTGAACTGGCTTTGAAGTGTGATCTTAGGAAGAGTAATTGCCGAGATACCAACACTGCAAAAAATGTGCATCCCAGTCCACCTAAATATGGGGCGACTGGTGCAAAAGGACCATAGACTTGCGCTTCTCCCAGACCCATCCAAGGAAAGCCAGTAAAGAGTATGCCGCGTAAATATTCTGTCGCCACCCAGCTTGATGCTAGTAGAAGACCCGGAAAAAATAGTCCTTTTGAAAAATGTAATGTGAGGCAGGCACAAGCGAAGAAGATGGCTAGCAAGCCAGCTAATAGGAAGACTGCGGTGCAGGAGAGGATGACATTCATCCCACCAATGTCATGTAGGCTAATGAAGATCCACCAAAGTCCTAGTACGAAGTAGCCAAGGCCAAATGACAACCCTAGAAAAAAAGTACTCTTAAAAGAGGTAGATTGATGTCTTGTAATTTGCCACCAAATAACGCTGAGGATCGGAATCTGAATCCATCCACCCAAAGGTAGTTCCGCAGCACCCGCCAGTATTGCGCCAAGAGCAAATAACACTAGATTGCCGATGTTATTGCTAAGCCTTGGCAGTAGCCGATCAATCAAGGTAATCCTTAGTCAGGCTTTTTTGGGAGTTGTCTTGCAAGCAGAATATGAATCTGTCTTGGATCAGCACGCTGAACCTCAAATTCAACTCCGTCGATTTCGATCAGTTCACCCATCTTCGGTACTCGACCAAGATGCTGAATCACTAAACCAGCAACCGTTTCAATACCGTCAACTTCAAATTGCGTACCCAGGGTCTCATTAAATTGCTCGAGCTCGGTAATGCCTTTTACGCGAATATCGCCATTGTCTAAAGAGATTAGATTATCTGCCTCTTCATCAATATCGTGCTCATCTTCAATGTCACCAACAATTTGCTCAAGCACGTCTTCAATCGTAATGACACCTGCCACACTGCTGTATTCATCTACGACAATGGCTAGGTGATTGCGGTTGTCTTTAAAGTCGCGTAGCAACACGCTCAAGCGCTTAGATTCAGGAATAAATACGGCGGGACGGAGCCAATCACGAACCTGAAAATCTTTTTCACTGGAGTGACGCAATAAATCTTTTGCTAGCAAAGTGCCGATGACATTGTCACGAGTACCTTCAAATACTGGGAAGCGTGAGTGAGCGGCAGTAATCACACTCTTGATAATTTCCGATAAAGGCTGGCTAATATCAATCCAGTCGATTTGTGCTCTGGGAATCAAAATATCGCGAGCACATAATTGGCCCACCTGGAATACCCCTTCAATCATGGAGAGGGCATCTGCATCAATTAAGCCCTCTGTCTGAGCTTCTCTGAGGGTATCAATCAGTTCTTGACGACGTTCAGCTGGGCTGGTTGGCTGTGGCGTTAAAAAATCGGCCAAGCGCTCTAAAAGGGATTTATTGGGGTCAGGCATATATCAAGAATATCGCAGAAATAAGTAAATTCAATGAAGGAAGCCTTAAAGCTGCTTTAAATGGGTGCGTAGGGATTTGCAAAGCCTAAGGACTTTAGGAGCTTAACTTCTTTACCTTCCATTTTTTTCGCTTCTTTATCGCCCTCATGGTCAAGGCCTTGGGCATGTAAGCAGCCATGAATAATCAGATGGGCTAAGTGGGCTTTCATGCCCTTGCTTTGTTCTGATGCCTCTTTTTGAATCACAGGGAGACAAAAAATAATGTCGGCAGTCAAAGTCTGCTTGCTAAGCTCGTATGGAAAAGTAAGGACATTAGTCGCATAGTTTTTATTGCGAAAAGAAAAATTGAGTTTTTTTCCTTCAGCTACATTAACAAAGCGTAAGGTAATTAGGCCATTTAATCCAACTGCAGCTTTTACCCATTTTTTAATTGCTGCTTGAGAAGCAATTGCCGAAACTTTTTCTTTAATTGCAGCACTAGCAAACTGAATATCAATCTCTAGTTTAGAGGAGGATGAGTACTTACTTATCATCTTAATGCGCTTGCGTAGAAGTGAGCTCACTGATGAGATCTCCTCGGAGTGTGTAATTGAGTACTTCAGTGATGCGGATGTCTACGATTTGACCTATGAGTGATTCGATATCTGCATCTGGCGCAGTAAAGTGAACCACCCGATTATTGGTGGCGCGACCTTGCAGATTTATACCATCCTTTGCTAAGCCTTCAACAAGAACCCGTTCAGTACTACCCAACATGTTCTTGCTAATTTGATTTGCTTGTGACTCCACTAGTGCAAGTAAGGTTTGAAGTCGCTTGAGTTTGACCTCATAAGGGGTGTCATCGCTCAAATTAGCGGCGGGTGTGCCAGGGCGCGCGCTGAAGATAAAGCAAAAGCTATTATCAAAATTGAGTTCTTCAACCATCTTCAGAAGTTTTGCAAAATCCTCATCCGTCTCACCAGGAAAGCCGACAATGAAGTCGCTAGAGAGCGTCAGGTCAGGCCTTGCGGCGCGCATCTTGCGAATAATACTTTTATATTCTAGGGCGGTATAGCCACGTTTCATTGCAGATAAAACGGAGTCGGATGCATGTTGTACTGGTAGATGCAAGTGGCTCACCAGCTTAGGAACTTTTGCGTAAACATCAATCAAGCGCTGGGTAAATTCTTTTGGGTGGCTAGTAGTAAAGCGAATTCTTTCAACGCCCGGTATTTCTGCGATGTATTCAATCAGTAGTGCAAAATCTGCAATCTCTTCCGTATTACCCATCTTACCAAGATAAGCATTTACGTTTTGACCGAGTAAAACAATTTCTTTCACGCCTTGTGATGCAAGGCCGGCCACTTCCGTTAATACGTCATCAAAGGGACGCGATACTTCTTCACCTCGGGTGTAGGGAACCACGCAGTAGCTACAGTACTTTGAGCAGCCTTCCATAATAGAGACGTAGGCTGAGCCGCGAGTTTGACGAGAGGCAGGCAGATGATCAAACTTTTCTATTTCTGGAAAAGAGATATCTACTTGAGGTCTGCCAGTTTCACGGCGTTGTGTAATGAGGTCAGACAATCGATGCAGTGTTTGTGGGCCGAAGACCACATCCACATAGGGAGCTCTACTAATAATTTGTTGACCTTCTTGACTGGCAACGCAACCGCCAACACCAATCAATAAATCGGGTTTGGTTTTCTTGAGCTCACGCAGACGACCTAAATCTGAAAATACTTTATCTTCTGCTTTTTCACGAATCGAGCAAGTGTTCAATAGAACCACATCTGCATCTTCAGGGGTGTCAGTCATGACCATGCCTTCATTGGCATGTAGGAGGTCGGCCATCTTGCCCGAGTCATACTCGTTCATTTGACAACCAAAGGTTTTGATATAGAGC
This sequence comes from Polynucleobacter sp. AP-Sving-400A-A2, assembly GCF_018688155.1. Lineage (NCBI taxonomy): Bacteria > Pseudomonadati > Pseudomonadota > Betaproteobacteria > Burkholderiales > Burkholderiaceae > Polynucleobacter > Polynucleobacter sp. AP-Sving-400A-A2. Next base: position 1,823,394 of record NZ_CP061312.1, on the reverse strand, counting down.
TTTTTCATATGCCGTTCTCAGGTTTATAGCTGGGGGCGAAGCTGAGATTTTACGGGATAAGTGGTTTAGAGCAGACGTAGGGCCAAAATTGCAACTATGGTTGGTGGAATGGCGGCTACCAATAGCAAGCCTGCGGAAACAGCTGCATTGGGGAAGTAACTGCGCAAAATAGCCAGTCCAGCAGGGTTGGGGGCATTGGCGATGACGGTTAGGCCGCCGCCTGCTACCGCACCGCCAACCAGGGCTAACTTGAATTCTGGGGAAGTGCCCTCTACTAACGAGCCTAAGTACGTGAGCGCTGCATTATCAGTAATAGCCGTTAATGCCAAGCTGCCATAGAAAACGGCCGTCGGGCTCATGGTTTCCAAGATGGGTTGTAGCCACCAACCTTGCAGTCCGCCGAGTACTACGAGTCCGGCCAAGAAAAAGCCAACCAATAAAGCCTCGCGCAAAATCAGCGGGTTTTGATGTTTAGGATAAGCCGTGGTGTAGCCAATAAAAAAGAGTAGTAACCACATGAAAATCACTGGGTCATGTGCAAAAGCGACGACACCCAGTAAGAAGAGTAGATGAATGCCTGTAATAGTGAGCGGAATGCGAACGTGATCAGCTTTGCTGGTAGGCTCAACTAATTGCTTATGAAAGAGCAGCGTTACGATTGTTGCATTAATAAAAATAGCGATCATCGCTTCAAGACCAAAGTTGGCAAACATGAAAGCGCTACTCCAACCCCAAGTAGATGCCACCATCAGCACTGGTGGTGCTGCAAAATTAGTTAGCGTGCCACCGATCGAAATATTGACGAACAGCACACCCAGGGTGCCGAACAGTAGCGGGGTCGAGCATTTATGGCGATAGACTAGATCACGCAGTAAAAATGCCGCCAGCGTCATTGCTGCAGGCTCAGTAATCAGCGAGCCCAACAAAGGTGTGATGCTCAGGGTCAAGAAATAGAGTGTTGGAGCTTGCTTGGTACGTAAGACGAGTTGAATTGCCTTGCCGAATTTGTGTAGCAGCTGGGTTGCAAAGTGCAAAATGGGTTTACTGCCAGCGACCACCATAATGGCAAAAACAAATAGCGGCTCGGTGAAGTTACGCTTGTTAGCGTACTCTTTTGCTGTGGCGAGATCATTGGCAAGCCACATAAAAATAATGAGGATAGCCGCCCAAAATCCAAAAACGATTTCTACTTCGCCAAGGAGATGCCATAAGCCAGCGTGCTTTGGAGATTTTTTAGCAAACGCCTCAAAATACGAAGTACAAAACGTATGTAGTACTGCGATAGCAAAAATAATGCTAGCACCAAGCTCGGTAGGGGTAAAGTTCATAGCAATATATTATCAGGGCAAAATCGCTATAACGCCCTTAAGAATAATCAAATAAAAGTATTAGCAATTTAGGAGATTTTGATGAAATTGAAATTGGGTTATCAAGAATTAATTGCCAATGCGATGGCACAAATTGAGACCGTGCCCTTAGAGCAAGCGCAACAATTTCTAGATGATCAAAATACAGTATTTGTAGATATTCGGGATGTGAGGGAGTTAGAGCGTGATGGCATGATTCCAGGCGCAATTCATGCGCCGCGTGGCATGCTGGAATTTTGGGTTGACCCAGATAGCCCTTATTACAAGCCAGTTTTTGGAGAGGGTAAACGTTTAATGCTTTATTGCGCATCTGCATGGCGCTCTGCCCTAGCAACTGAAACTCTTCAAAAAATGGGCGTGCCAGGTACTTGTCATCTAGAAGGCGGTTTTAGTGCCTGGAAGAAAGCCAAATTGCCTGTAGCGGAGAAACATTCAAAGCCACATCAGAGTTAAATTTCTCATGGCGTGGCTCTTGAAATGTATGAAATAAGCCCCATTTACTGGGAGTGATGTTCATTGACTAATGAGGGAAGAGGAAATACGCATGACTGTATCTAGTAAAGAAACTTTAGGCTTTCAGGCCGAGGTAAAACAACTTTTACAACTGATGATTCATTCCTTGTATTCCAATAAGGAAATTTTTCTCCGTGAGTTGATCTCGAATGCATCTGATGCTTCAGACAAGCTCCGTTTTGAAGGAATTGAGCATCCCGATTGGTATGGCGATGATCCTGACCTGAAGATCAAAGTCAGTTTTGACCAAGCTGCCAGAACCGTAACCATTGCTGATAATGGCATTGGCATGAGCCGCGATGAAGCCATTGCGAATTTGGGCACTATTGCTCGCTCTGGTACGAAAGAGTTTTTCTCAAAGCTTTCTGGCGATCAACAAAAAGATGCCGCTTTGATTGGCCAGTTTGGCGTAGGTTTTTATTCAGCATTTATTGTGGCCGACCGCATTACTGTAGAGACGCGTCGTGCTGGTCTGCCGGCGACCGATGGGGTTCGTTGGGAGTCTGATGGTTCGGGAGAATTTACAGTAGAAAGTATTGATCGCCCACAACGGGGAACATCGATCACGATGCATTTACGTGAAGGTGAGGACGATTTCCTTTCTACTCACAAGCTCAAGTCAATTATTCGTAAATACTCTGATCACATCTCTTTACCTATTCAGATGAATAAAGAAGAGTGGGATGCGGATAAAAAAGAACAAGTAATTAAAGATGAGCTTGAGAGTATTAATCAGTCCAGCGCTTTGTGGGCACGCTCTAAATCAGAGATCACGCAAGAGCAGTACGACGAGTTTTATAAGCACTTGTCTCACGACTACGAAAACCCCTTGTGCCATTCCCTAAATAGGGTTGAAGGCCGTAGTGAGTTTACACAACTACTGTATGTGCCCGCACGTGCACCATTTGATTTGTGGGATCGTAATAAGCGGGGCGGTATTAAGTTGTATGTGAAGCGGGTATTCATCATGGATGATGCTGAGCAATTAATGCCCATGTATTTGCGCTTTGTCACTGGTGTTGTTGATTCAACAGATCTTCCTTTAAACGTTTCCCGTGAAATTCTGCAGGAATCACGTGATGTCAAAATCATTCGTGAGAGCTCTACTAAGCGCGTGCTAAGCATGTTAGAGGATCTGGCTAATAGCGATGATGAAGCTAAGAAAGAAAAGTACCGCACCTTCTGGAACCAGTTTGGACAAGTGCTTAAAGAAGGTGTTGGTGAAGATCAGCCAAATCAAGAGCGTATCCTAAAGCTCTTGCGTTTTGCAAGTACACAGATGGATTCTTCGGATCAAACTGTTTCCTTGGCTGAATACATTTCACGTATGAAGGAAGGCCAGGACAAGATCTATTACGTCACTGGCGATACTTTTAATGCTGCTAAAAATAGTCCGCATTTAGAGATCTTCCGCAAGAAGGGTGTCGAAGTGTTGCTGCTCACCGATCGAGTAGACGAATGGATGCTTTCTTTCTTTACTGAGTTTGATAGTAAGCAGATGACCTCGGTAGCAAAAGGCGGGCTTGATCTCGGCAGTCTCAGTGATGAGAAAGAAAAAAAAGAGCATGAAGAAACTGAGAAGAATTTCAAGGACTTGCTCGATCGTATGAAAGCGGCCCTGGAAGACAAGGTGAAGGATGTGCGTGTGACTTTCCGCTTGACTGATTCTCCAGCATGTTTAGTCTCTGATGAGAACGAGCTTTCTGGAAATTTATTACGCATGCTTAAAGCAGCAGGCCAGCAAGCGCCAGATACCAAACCTATTCTGGAGATTAATCCAGAGCATCCTTTGCTCCTCAAGTTGAAGTCAGATGATCAGCACTTCAATGAATGGACTCAGGTTTTGTTTGATCAAGCTCTTTTGGCAGAAGGTGGTCAATTGAATGATCCGGCCGCTTATGTAAAGCGTATTAATCAGTTGCTACTGTCTTAAATTACTGAAGCCTTAAAGAAAAACCCGGCCTGCGTCACGCAAGTCGGGTTTTTTGTTTTGCTACAACTAGAACTCAATCTAGCTTGTAAAGTCACTTCAGTCTTACTGCGGAGCTTTAGCAGGTTGATTATTTTTTCCAGCGTTATATCCAGAGTTGTACTCAGAAGCCTGCTCTTTTTTGTAGGCATCGTATACGTAACCAGAAGCTGCACCCACTGCTGCGCCACCGACCGCACCCCAGATTGGGTTGCCGTGGAAAATAGCTGTACCAACTGCACCAGCAGCTGCACCGATACTGGCGCCAGATAAAGTACGTTGTTCTGTATTGCTCATATTGGAGCAACCTGCGATTGCTAGAGTTGCGGCAGTAATGGCGATCATTTTTTTCATATCAACTGTTCCTTCGTCTATAGATTGAATTGGCTAAATAATTTTGATTATTTTTTGGCGCAAGGGAAGCGTGATGCCAAGAACCCTAAGAAAACACCTGCTGCAGGTTTATCAGCAGTCTGTTGATTTGCTTGGCCAAATTTTACAAATTCACCAATGACTTCGTCACGTGACGGCGCTGGTTGCTTTACGCAAATATAGGGTTTTGCGCGCTGTGGATGGCGTGTAGCCAAATAAGTGTCGTAAATAGCGGTTATATAGCCTACGCAAAAGCTGCGAGATTCAGGACTTGCTGGCAATTTACAGACGTTAACAAGCTCTTGTGTGCTCAGGACCTGAATTTTTTCTTGAGCCTGGGCTAAGCCAGAAAATGCCCCTAAGGCAGCTAATAGAACTAAAACTTTTTTCATGGGTTTTCCCTTGGGTGTATGTAAATTTCATAATAAACTATATTCAAGGCATTAAATTGCACTAAATAAGTGCATTAATGAGCAAATTCGGTCTTAATATTCCCCATAATGATGCAAAAAACATGGGGGGTATTTCGGTGGAAACTTTGAAATCAGGCAGTGATGTCTTATTTATTTTACTCGGCGCAATCATGGTCTTGGCTATGCATGCGGGATTTGCATTTCTTGAGCTCGGCACTGTGCGCAAAAAGAACCAAGTCAATGCTTTGGTCAAAATCTTGGTGGACTTTGCTGTGTCAACGATTGCCTATTTCTTTATTGGATACAGCATTGCTTACGGCGTTGACTTTTTCTCTGGCGCTGAAATCTTGGCCGAGAAAAATGGCTATGAACTAGTCAAATTCTTTTTCTTGTTGACCTTTGCTGCTGCTATTCCAGCCATTATTTCTGGTGGTATTGCGGAGCGTGCGAAGTTCAATCCCCAACTGATTGCTACTTTTATTCTGGTGGGTTTCATTTACCCCTTCTTCGAAGGTATTGCCTGGAATCAGCATTACGGTATTCAAGCGTGGATTAAGACGCTGACCGGTGAGGAGTTTCATGACTTTGCGGGATCGGTTGTGGTGCACGCGGTAGGTGGTTGGATCGCTTTGCCAGCCGTCATTCTCTTAGGCGCTCGTCGTGGTCGCTATACCAAGGATGGCAACGTTGCGGCGCATCCGCCATCTAGCATTCCATTCTTGGCGTTGGGCGCTTGGATTTTGGCGGTAGGTTGGTTTGGATTTAACGTCATGAGTGCACAGACGATAGATAAGATCAGTGGTTTAGTGGCCATGAATTCCCTCATGGCGATGGTTGGTGGCACTTTGGCTGCATGGGTGATTGGTCGCAATGATCCAGGCTTTACTTACAACGGGCCTTTAGCTGGCTTAGTAGCAGTTTGTGCTGGCTCAGATTTAATGCACCCGATGGGCGCTTTGGTCGTTGGCTTAATTGCTGGCGCCCTATTTGTTTATATGTTTACCTTAGTACAAAATCGCTGGAAGATTGATGACGTTTTGGGCGTCTGGCCACTACATGGTTTATGCGGTTTATGGGGTGGCTTGGCTGCGGGCATTTTTGGTACAAAAGCGCTGGGCGGTCTTGGTGGAGTGACTTTCCTAGGGCAGTTAATTGGTACTGGTTTAGGTGTTGCGATCGCTCTCATCAGTGGTTTCGTGGTCTATGGCGTACTTAAAGCTGTCTTAGGTATTCGGATGTCACAAGAAGAAGAGTACGAAGGTGCTGACTTAAGTATTCACCGGATTTCTGCAAGTCCGGATCGTGAGTCGAACTGGTAGGCTGTCATAAATATAGCCATTACCTATAATGGGTCATGGCTATATTTGAACTAGATGGAAATGCTCCCCGCTTAGACGATGGAGCCTGGGTTGCGCAGAGCGCAGAAGTGATTGGTAAAGTCGAGCTTCACAAAAAAGCGAGTGTGTGGCCCAAGGTCGTGATCCGTGGCGACAACGATCTGATACAAATTGGCGAGGGCAGTAATGTGCAAGATGCATCTATCTTGCATACTGACCCTGGCTATCCCCTCATCCTTGGTAAGTACGTTACCGTTGGACATCAAGTGATGCTCCATGGTTGCCAAATTGGTGATGGCAGTTTGATTGGGATTGGTGCCGTGATTTTGAATGGCGTCAAAATTGGTAAGAACTGTTTAGTGGGTGCCGGAGCGTTGGTTACAGAAGGCAAAGAATTTCCGGATGGCTCGATGATTTTGGGCTCACCCGCTAAAGCAGTGAAGACGTTGACCCCAGAGCAAATTGCTGGCATCGAAGATATTGCTGGTCGTTATGTCAAAAATGCACAGCGATATCAGCAGACTCTGAAGAAAATTTCCTGATCTAAAAAAGCCCATCTAAATTGTTCTACGTTTTTAATGTTGTCTTTCCGGTATTTGCCCTTATTTTGATTGGCTATGCTTGTGGACGTACGGGCAAATTAGGTGGGAGTGCATCCATCGAGTTAAACCGCTTTGTCGTATGGCTTGCACTACCTGCGCAGTTATTTAGTTTTGCCTCCAGTAGTGGTTGGCAAACGCTGTGGCAACCAGGATTCATTGCTGCTTTTTTTCTGAGTTGCTTACTAGTATTTATTTTGGTGTTGATAGTCAGCTGGGTTCGCAAGCGAGATTTAGCGGCCGCCAGTTTTTCAGGTTTGAGTGCTTCTTACTCCAATACGGGATACATGGGGATTCCGCTCTGTGTTTTGGCGCTTGGCCAAGATGGTTTGGCGCCAGCAATCATTGCGACCTTTATTGTTTTTGTAATGTTTGCCATCGCAACCGTCCTGATTGAGGTTGGCATACAGTCTCATAAAAAATCCCATGAGATTGTCTGGAGCGTGCTGAAGTCGCTCTGTACCAATCCACTATTGATTGCCCCGGTGGCAGGTTTGTTATGGTCGTCTACAGATTTGCTTTTATATGAGCCATTAGCCCAAGTCATTACTTTCTTGGCTGCAGCTGCAACACCTTGTGCATTGGTTTCTATTGGCCTGTTTTTGATACAAAAAGAAGAGTCAGCGCCGCAGCAGGCGTGGGGTATTAGCGTCGCAAAACTCATTATTCAGCCGATAGTCGCTTGGTTGATTGCTGGGCCAATCTTGGATTTGCCGAACTTATGGGTGAGTGCTGTAGTGATACTAGCTGCACTACCCACGGGCACAGGCCCATTCATGTTGGCTCAGTATTACAACGCAGATGGTCGAATTATTTCTCGAGTGGTGCTCTTAACTACAGCGGGATCTTTGCTTACGCTATCTTTATTCCTGTGGTGGAGTAAAGGGGTTTAATCCCTCAGCATCGATTTGCTTTTCCCAAGAGGCATCAATAAATGCAGGCAGCGTCATACATTGATGAAATATTTTCATGAGTGTTGGGTAACTCGTCATATCGATCTTTGCGCTGAGTGCATTAAAAATTTGCGGCACTAGGCAAATATCAATCAAGCCAGGCTGATCTCCACAAGCAAAACGACCCACCCTCGTATCTACGCTTAATTGTTTTTCCAGACTTTCTAAACCCAGCACCATCCAATGATGACTCCAGGCATCTTTTGCTTCTGAGCTCACGCCTAAAGTTTTCATGAGATAGCGCAACACCCTCAAATTATTCAGTGGATGAATTTCCATGGCGATATCCATGGCTACTGAACGTACCCACGCTCGATCGATTGCAGTTTGAGGTAGTAGCGGAGGATTTGATTGAATCTCCTCTAAATATTCAATGATGGCAAGCGATTGGTGAATAGTATGAGAACCATCGGTAAACAGAGGGACTAGGCGATTGGGATTTTTAATGGCATATTCACCAGCAGTTTGGGCGCCTCCACTTTTAACAATGTGAATTGGAATCACCTCGTAATCCAGACCCTTTAAATTGAGTGCGATACGTACTCTAAAGGCTGCCGAGCTACGCCAAAAGCTATAAAGCTGAGTTTTCATAAAAGATTCCTTAATGGCATTACCCTCAGTATATAAAGGGCTTGATTCAGAGATTGGTGTTGGTGATTTAGACTAGTCAGTATGGATCAAATTAATTTCTGGATTGGCATCATTGCCACGGTTGCTTTTGCAGTCACTGGTGTACTCGCTATTGCTGATCGGGGTGTCGATCTTTTTGGCGTCATGGTACTAGGTGTGATTACTGCCATTGGTGGCGGAACTCTGCGTGACATTATTTTGGATGTCCCCGCATTTTGGTCGATTGCGCAAATTTATATCTGGGTAGCCTTGGGCTCGTGCGTCGTGACTTTTGTAGCGGAATCTTTTTTTACGCAGCCTCAGATTTATCGCTGGATGCTCTACATCGACGGTCTGGGCGCAGCTTTGTTTGGCATTCAGGGGGTAGATAAAGCCTGGAACTTAGAATTCGGATTGCCAGCAGCACCAGTCATCTTGGGCGTAGTGACCGCTGTCGGTGGCGGCTTGTTACGCGATATTTTGGCCGGCAGAAAAACTTTATTGATGTCACATGAGCTGTATGCAATCCCGGTCACTTTGGGTTGCTGCATCTATGTTCTGATTTTGAATTTCCTCCCAGCGTACACGCTCGAGGGATCGGTGATGTGCATGCTGGCTATTTTTGGATTACGCGCAGCTGCCATCTACTGGGATCTGCGCGTACCCAAATTATTTATTACTAAAACGCGCTAACGGCGCCATCACTGCGGGGATCCCAACCGCCATGCAGCGTGCCGGATGGGTCGCGAATAATGCAGCCAGCATGGCCAACGCTTTCATCAAAAGCATCGAGCATTTCAATCTCGTGTCCTAGGGCATGTAGCTCTTTAGCAACCCATGGACTAAAGCGCGATTCTAATTTTAAGCTGTCGCTAGTTTGCCCCCAGGTTCTGCCGAGCAACCAACGTGGACGGCTGATCGCATCTTGTGGATCAAGTCCATACGTCGCGGTGCGAGTAAAGACGGCGCATTGTGTTTGTGGTTGACCATCACCACCCATGGTGCCGTAGACCATCGACCGACCATCCTTAAATAAAGCCATGGCTGGGTTCAATGTATGGAATGGTTTGCGATAGGGTTCAAGGTGATTGAGTGTTTTTGGATCCAGCGAGAAGCTGCATCCGCGGTTCTGCCAGTTCACACCAGACTTGGGCAATACGATGCCAGCACCAAACTCGTGATAAATACTTTGAATGAAAGAAACGCAATTTCCATTGCCATCAACCACGCCCATCCAAATCGTATCGGCAGGTCCTTTACCTTGACCCCAGGGCAAGGCTTTTTCAGGATCAATATTTTTTGCTAATTTCTTTAAGAATGCAGGAGCTAAGAAAGACTGCGCATTTTTTGTCATATACGCTGGATCAGTGACAAATTGATCGCGTACCTTAAACGCCTGTTTGGTAGCCTCAACGCAGTGATGAACATATTCCGCGCTATCGACTTTAAAGCGTTTGAGATTGAGTTGATCCAAGATGCCAATGATCATTAAAGACACAACGCCTTGTGTTGGCGGCGTCATGTTGTATACATTGCCTGTACTGTGCTGGAGCTCGAGCGGGTCAATCAGTTTCGCTTGATGGCGATGAAGGTCAGATAGTCTGAGAGGGCTACCAATCTCTGTAAGCTCTTTTGCGAGTAATTCAGCTAAATCGCCGCGATAGTAATCTTCTGTGCCTTTACGAGAAATTTGGCGCAAGGTTCTTGCAAGACGTTCTTGTTTAAAGATGCTACCCACTTCAGGGGCCTTACTGTCTACTAAAAATGTTTCTGCAAATCCGGGAATGGGACTTAACTCCACCCTCTTTTTCTCGGTCAAACTCGACTGACTGTGAGTGACCGGGACTCCAGCTTCAGCATAGTAAATAGCATCTGCCAGCAAGCGGGAGAGTGGAAGTCTTCCACCTAAACCTTGTTGTGACAGTTTCTGAGCGGCGCCCCATCCAGAGATGGTGCCTGCAACTGTATTGGCTGCAATGGCACCTCTAAAAGGAATGGCCTTGGTGATTCCACGCTCTGCGTACCACTGTTTAGTCGCTAGGCCAGCAGCCGCACCGCAAGCATCAATACCACCCATAGCTTTACCGGGAGAATGAACCACCCAGAAAGAGTCACCACCAATGGAGTTCATGTGGGGGTAAACAACGGCAATGGTTGCTGCTGCTGCAATCATTGCCTCTAATGCATTACCACCTTCACGTAGTACCGCTAATGCTGATTCAGATGCTAGTGAGTGTGGCGCTACCGCCATCCCACGAATTCCCCATTTTTGTTGCATTACCAAATCCCTTTGACTGCTGTCTCAATATGTATTGTTATTTATTTTCTCGTAGCTGACGTTCAATGTCAGAGCTGGAGTCTACCGTAATCTCATTTTGCTCTACACCAGCTAATGGATCAACCGATGGACCGCTAGCATCAAAGACAGCAGCAGGTTTATCAACAAAATAGGTCACAGTTTCTGGGATAAAAATAATGATGGCAACCAATATGAGTTGTAAGCCAACCCAAGGTAGCGCCCCATAGTAGATATCCGAACTTTTGAGAGATTTGGGTGCAACCCCACGCAAATAGAACAATGCAAAACCAAATGGCGGATGCATGAACGAAGTTTGCATATTAGCGCCCAGTAGAACGCCGAACCAAATCAGATCAATGCCAAGCTTTTCGGCAACTGGTGCCAATAAAGGGATGATGATGAAGGCAATCTCAAAGTAATCAAGGAAGAAGGCCAAGAAGAATACAAATAAGTTCACCGCAATCAAGAAGCCTACTTGCCCGCCTGGAAGTCCTGAAAGAAGTTCTTCAATCCATAGATCTCCATCCACCCCTCTAAAAGTTAAGCCAAATACAGTTGAGCCAATCAAAATAAAGATCACCATGGCATTGATGCGCATAGTGGAGGTCATGGCTTCCCAAACCAGTGCCTTTTGCAGACGCTTATTCATAGCCGCTAGCACTAAAGCGCCAACTGAACCCATTGCACCACCTTCAGTAGGTGTTGCAAGGCCCATCAGAATCGTTCCTAAAACCAAGAAGATAAGTGCAATCGACGGAACAATACCCCAAAGGATTTTTTTGAGTAACTTCCAGTCAATTTTTGGACGAGCCTCCGGAGGCAGTGCTGGTACATCCTGCGGTCTAAAGATCGACAAAAAGAAGATAAATAGACAAAAAAGAGATACCTGAATAATGGATGGTCCAATAGCACCGGCATACATATCACCAACAGACTTACCTAATTGATCTGCCAGCACGATCAATACCAATGATGGAGGAATCAATTGGGTAATCGTGCCAGAGGCTGCGATCACGCCAGTTGCTACTCGTGGGTTATAGCCGTAACGCAACATCACTGGCAATGAGATTAATCCCATAGCAATGACAGACGCTGCTACTGTGCCAGTAATAGCGCCCAAAATTGCGCCAACAATGATCACTGCATATGCAAGACCGCCACGGATCGGACCAAATAATTGTCCCAAGCCCTCGAGCATATCTTCTGCTAAGCCACACTTTTCAAGAATGGCTCCCATGAAGGTGAAGAAAGGGATCGAGAGCAATAGATCATTTGAAAGAATTCCAAAGACCCTATCTGGCAGTGCTTGCAAAAAGGTGGGCTGGAACATGCCCATCTCAATACCGATAAAGGCAAAGAACAAGCCAACAGCGCCAAGTGAAAAAGCTGCTGGATACCCAATCAATAAAAATATAATTAAGCCCCCAAACATAATGGGGGCCATCAGATCATGACTAATCATTGCAAAGGTCTTTCGTACTTAGGATCGATTTTGATCACACCAATAATGGCTGCGTATCGTTTGATAATTTCAGAGAGACCCTGAAGGGTCAGCAAAAAGAAGCCCAGAGTAATGGCACCTCGGACTGGCCAGCGAATCAGGCCACCAGGATTGCTTGAGGTTTCATTTTGAATAATAGATGTGATGAAAAATTCCCACGAGTAGTAGCCAATGATGACGGTCACCGGCAGGAAGAAGACAATTCCTCCCCAAAAATCTAACCAAAGACGAACTCTGTTGGGGTAGAGCGCATAGAGCACATCTACCCGAACATGTTCATTTAATCGAAACGTAGTGGCGGCACCAAACATCACCATTCCAGCAAACAAATACCACTGCGCTTCTAGCCAGCCATTCGAACTGACATTAAAGCCGTACCGGATCAGCGCATTTGCAGTGCTGATCAGTACGGCAATTAATACCAACCAACTCGCAAAGACACCAAAACGGTCATTAAGGCGATCAACGAAACTTGAAAAAACTAATAATTGTTTTGGCATATCAACTTATCGGTTGGTTCTTATTTGACTGGGTTGCTTAGCATGAAGCTCATGAGTGTTTGCTCCGCAACCTTGTTCCACAGCATTTGGTCGTTACGGAACTTCTTCCATGGCTCATAAATTTTCTTGAATGATGGATTCTTGGCGGCCTCTTCTTCATACATCTCGAACGCAGCGGTAGAGGCTGCTTTCATGATCTCAGTTGAGTAAGACTGGAGCTTGACTCCATTCTTAATCAGGCTTTGCAGGGCAATCGGATTTTTGTAATCGTATTCAGCCATCATGTCGATATTGCATTCTGCACATGCCGAGGAAAATGCCTCTTGATATTGCTTAGGCAATTTTTCCCATTCCTTGATGTTGACGTACATGGAATACATTGAGCAAGCTTCCCACCATCCTGGGTAGTAGTAGTAAGGTGCAATTTTGTAAAAGCCTAATTTCTCATCGTCATACGGACCAACCCACTCAGCCGCATCGATAACACCTTTTTCTAAAGCAGGGTAAATATCTCCGCCAGCGATTTGCTGGGGGATCGCGCCTAGACGTGACATCACTTCACCACCTAAGCCTGCAATACGCATTTTTAGGCCTTTGAGGTCAGCAACTGTTTTGACGGGTTTCTTGAACCAGCCGCCCATTTGTGTCCCGGTATTTCCTGCTGGGAAAGAGACGATGTTGTAATCACGCAAGAATTCACGTTGGAGCTTCAAGCCTCCACCCCAATACATCCAGGCATTTTGCTGACGTTGGTTCATGCCGAAAGGCACGGTGGTATCAAACGCAAAGGTTTTATTTTTTCCAACGAAGTAATAGCCAGCCGTATGAGTGCACTCAACAGTACCTTGCTGAACCGCATCTACCGTACCAAATGCGGGAACAATCTCACCGGCACCAAAAATACGGATCTGGAACTTACCATCAGTCAGTGCGGCAACGCGCTTGGAAATGTATTCGCCACCACCGTAAATCGTATCTAAGCTTTTTGGAAAGCTAGAGGCACAGCGCCATTTCACTTCAGGCATGGACTGCGCTATTGCAGGAGCTGCTAGTACACCAGCAGCTGCGCCCAATGCAGTTTTGCTTAAAAAGTCACGTCTTTTCATTTGTATAGCTCCTTAATTAGTTATCTTTTTAGTGCGCTGCCAAATACTGACCGCTCATGCCATTAAATCGGGATACCTTTGGGCGCTCATTGATATTTGCACCTAAATTGGGCGGCTTGCAATACCTTGGTGCAAACGCCTCCTTAGAGAATGCATCGAATGCGTTGCAACAAATCCACATTTATGGGGAAAACCCCGATCTAATTTGATGGGGAATTACCCTAAGTAGTGGATTTCTTTGATTTTTTTCAAAGCATAATCGCCTAGTTGTTTTTTATTTAATAAAAATAGTTAGGAGCTACTGATGTCAACATCAACTAAAGCAGCCCCAATGACCGCTGAAGAACGCAAAGTTATTTTTGCTTCCTCTTTAGGTACGGTTTTTGAGTGGTACGACTTTTATCTTTATGGTTCATTGGCCGCGGTTATGGCTAAGCAGTTTTTCTCAGGCTTAGATGCAGGTTCTGCCTTCATTTTTGCTTTACTTGCGTTTGCTGCCGGCTTTATCGTTCGCCCATTCGGCGCTTTGGTATTCGGTCGCTTAGGTGACTTGATTGGTCGTAAGTACACCTTCTTGGTAACGATCATGCTCATGGGTGGTGCAACCTTTATCGTGGGTTTACTGCCTAACTATGCAACTATCGGTGTTGCTGCCCCAGTGATCTTGATCGCATTGCGTATGCTTCAAGGTTTGGCTTTGGGTGGTGAGTACGGTGGTGCTGCTACTTATGTGGCGGAGCATGCTCCTCACGGTAAGCGTGGTGCATACACAGCTTGGATTCAAACTACAGCTACATTAGGTTTGTTCTTGTCCCTGCTCGTGATTTTGTTCACACGTGAACTGACTGGTCCAGACTTCGATGTTTGGGGCTGGCGTGTTCCATTCCTTCTCTCAATTTTGTTGTTGGCCGTTTCTGTTTACATCCGTTTATCGATGAACGAATCCCCAGCTTTCAAGAAGATGAAAGAAGAGGGCAAACTCTCTAAAGCACCATTGACAGAGTCATTCGCTCAATGGAAGAACTTGAAGATTGTGATCTTGGCATTGTTTGGTCTGGTTGCAGGTCAAGCGGTGGTTTGGTATACAGGTCAGTTCTATGCTTTGTTCTACCTCACTCAAGTGTTGAAGGTAGATCCTAAGACTGCGAACTTGTTGATTGCCGCTTCATTGGTAATTGGCACACCATTCTTCGTGATCTTCGGTACTTTGTCAGATAAGATTGGCCGTAAGGTCATCATCATGAGTGGTTTATTGCTCGCGATCATTCTGTACATCCCGAACACACCAGTTTCCTTGTTTAACGGCTTAACCCACTTTGCTAACCCAGCGTTAGAAAAGGCAATGGCGACTGCACCAGCCAGTATTACTGCTGATTTGAACGAATGTACTTTCCAGTTCAATCCAACAGGTACTGTTAAGTTCACTAGCTCTTGCGACATTGCAAAACAGGTGATGGCTTCTAACTCTGCAAGTTACACAACAATTGCTGGCCCAGCCGGTGGTGTTGCTGTTGTGAAGATTGGCGATACAGAGATTCAAGGCTACACCGCTAAGGGTCTGGCTCCAGCTGATGCGAAAGCAAAGGATGCTGAGTTCAAGAAAGCCATTCGTGATGCATTGAATGCTGCTGGTTATCCTGCAAAGGCTGACCCTGCTGCTATCAACCATGCGGCGATTCTTGGTATCTTGGTAATTTTGGTGCTCTTGGTAACCATGGTTTATGGCCCAATTGCTGCGATGTTGGTTGAGATGTTCCCAACCCGCATTCGTTACACCTCTATGTCCTTGCCATACCATATTGGTAACGGTTGGTTCGGTGGCTTGATGCCAACAATCGCCTTTGCCTTGGTAGCGCAAAACGGTAATATTTACTACGGTCTCTGGTACCCAATCATCATCGCTACGGTGACATTGGTAATCGGCACACTGTTTATTAAAGAAACTAAAGACGTAGATATTTACGCTAAAGACTAAGCTTTACTAGTCTGTTTCAAAAACTAAACCCGACCACAGAGTGGTCGGGTTTTTTATTACCTAAAATAATTCACAGCGATTAATCCCAAAGATCTTTTTGATTGCCCCGATTAAAGAGGGCGTGATTCTGATCCGCAATCGACGTCAGTCTTTGACCCGGCACCACTGTAATTGCATCGCCTGCTGCGAGTGCTCCAGTTTGATTGACGCGTAGATACCATCCGCTAAAACCTGATTGCAACATCGCTTTGGCTGCACCCTTGTATTTCATCTTGGCGTTGAACTTAAAGCAGGGTTCGCGTAGCTTGACTACGGTAAATTGAAGAGCACCAATTTGCATTTGATCCCCAACAAATACCTCAGTCTCTAGTAAGCCTTCAATCGTGAAGTTTTCACCCAAAGCACCCAAGGGAAGATTGACGGATTTTTTAGTTTCCCGGGAAAGTAACTCATTCCAAAAAGCATAGTGCTCGATTGGATAGACGTAAATCGCTTTTTCAAGACCACCATGCACTGATAGATCGGCTTGCTCATCGCCCGCAATACCAAGGCGAGTTATTTCTATGGAGGTAGGGGAGGCAAGATTACTGACTGATTTCTTTTCGATAGCTGAGGCTACGGTAGAGTAATTTGGGTGATGAGACCCAAAGAGCGGCATTACTTTGCCCGAGGATATGGAGAGAAGTCGCATAAGTGAATTTGGTTTATAAGATGAAATGAACTCAGAAAGTAAATGATGCCTCTGTATA
The DNA here is from genome assembly GCF_018688155.1 of Polynucleobacter sp. AP-Sving-400A-A2. Lineage (NCBI taxonomy): Bacteria > Pseudomonadati > Pseudomonadota > Betaproteobacteria > Burkholderiales > Burkholderiaceae > Polynucleobacter > Polynucleobacter sp. AP-Sving-400A-A2. The sequence goes on along the minus strand of NZ_CP061312.1, from coordinate 1,807,132 downwards.
GATTATTAATCTTAGCAATTCTTTGGGCGCTGACTAGCCAGATAGCATTCGCTGGGTAGGATGGGGGCGAGGGGTTTTCCTGATGTAATTATTTTGTAATGGGATTACGATGGCCTATCTTTTTAAAGGAGCTGGGCATGTCAAATCAAGAAAACGATCTTCTCAGTCGACGTAATGCGATTAAGTTCGGTGTTGCATCACTCTCTTCGGTAGGATTGGTTTCTGGCGCTCAGGCTCATAAGTCGGGTGACTTAATCCAGACTCCTTTTGTAGTTGCGCAAACGCTCATACCGATTGCTGGCAGTGATGCTGAATTTCCAGTGCGCCGTGTTTACTGTATTGGTAGAAACTACGCAGCCCATGCACGTGAGATGGGATCTGATCCTACTCGAGAGCCGCCGTTCTTTTTTCAGAAGCCAACAGATGCCATTCAGTTTGTAGCGCCAAATAAGCTAGTGGATCATCCCTATCCATCGCTTACTAAAAATTATCACTACGAGGTTGAGTTGGTTGCAGCCCTCAATAAGGGTGGAAAGAATATTCCGGTAGAGAAGGCGCTGGAGCATGTTTTCGGTTACGCCTTAGGTTTAGACATGACGCGCCGTGATTTACAGCGCTTTATGGGTGATCAGAAAAAGCCTTGGGAAATTGGCAAGTCCTTTGATCACTCCGCCCCTATCGGACCAATCTTCCGAGTGAGTCAGATTGGCCACTTTACTAAAGGCGCCATTTCACTTTCTGTAAACGGTGTTGTGAAACAGAAGGCCAATTTAGATCAAATGATTTGGTCGGTAGCAGAGCAAATTGCTAAGTTATCAGAGGCAAATGAATTGTTTCCCGGCGACATTATTTATTCTGGCACCCCTGAGAATGTGGGACCAGTGATTCGTGGTGATGTCATTCGATGCACTATCGATAATTTGCCGGATTTAAGTATTAAGATCGTTTAGTGGCCTTGGTCTTTGGGGTCAAAGTGGACACATTGAGCATTTGCATCAAATAAGCTAAAATCTGACGTTCGGCGATTTAGCTCAGTTGGTTAGAGCGATGGAATCATAATCCACAGGTCCGGGGTTCGAATCCCTGAATCGCCACCAAAAAATGCAGTAAGTAAAAGGGTTAGCGGGCGATAAGCTCCTAGCCCTTTTCTCTTTTCTGCACTACACACCTACTACACACTTTTTGACACAAAACTTTAAACCCTATATGCTGTTTGGGTTAGAGGGAAAAATGTCAGAAAGAAAATCAACCACTCATAGCATTATTGAAGGTGAGCTATTAGTTGCTTTGCGAGAGCGAAGTAGCATTTGGCAAGCTCGCTATTGCGTGGATGGTGTGTGGCAGAGAACGACTACAGGTGAGCGAGACTTAAAGAAGGCTAAAGATAGGGCTAAGGAGCTTTATAACGAGGCACAGTGGAGAAAAAAGTCCAACATCACCCCTATTACTCGTTTTTTTAGAGACGTTGCCAAAACGGCTGTAAAGAGGCTACAGACAGAAATTGATAGTGGCAGTGGGAAAGTAATTTATAAAGACTACATAACAGCAATAGAAACCTACCTTATCCCTATTTTGGGCAAATACAAGGTGGATAGCATTGACTACAAGGCACTTGAGCATTTAAATGCTGAACGCATTAAGAAGATGAATGCCAAAAAAGGGAGAAAGAAAGACTCTGAGCTTAAAACTCCCACTAAAAGCACTCTACTCACTCATAACGCTGCCTTAAACAGAGTTTTTGATTTGGCAATTGAAAAAGGCTATATGACAGTCAGTAGCAAGCCCAATTTGATTGCTAAAGGTAAGGCAAGCGAAAGACGAGATGAATTTACTGAAGAAGAGATAAGGGCATTACGAGGAAATTTTGAGAAGTGGATTGATAGAGGTAGGGCAGATGCTAAACCTGTAAGAGCGTTGCTAAGAGATTATGTGGAAGTTTTATTAGACACGGGTGCGAGAGCAGGCAAAGAGTTGCTTGACTTAAAGTGGGTTCAAATTCAGCTTAACTATGAACCTAAGTCACTTGGCAAAACTAAAACTGTGCCCACTGAAGACAATCAACACGGCGAAGACATAGAGGCAGTGGACTTACAGAGACTAGCTTTTATAAGAATTGAGACAGGTAAGACTGGCAAGAGAACGGCGATAGGTAGGGCTGATACAGTTGTGGCATTAGGCAGGATTGCTCAGCGTAATTACAAAAAGCCTTTGGCAACAGTCATTGAAGAAAACCCAAAAGATTACATATTTAGGTTTGTTGAGTTTTTGAATGACGATGAAAAGAAGGCAGGAAAGAAACCTAAGTTTATTAAACCAACGAGTTTTGTTAAGTTATTCAATACCTACTTAGAAGAGCACAATCTTTTATATCACCCTGTAAGTGGCAAAAAGCGTCAACCATATAGTCTGCGTCATACCTATGCAACTCTAATGTTGACACACGACAAAGTCCCACCACATACATTGGCTAAACAAATGGGAACAAGCATTGGTATGTTAGAAAAGCATTACAGTCATTTGGAGGCAATCAAAGCAATTCATCAATTGCGTGGTGAGGAAAGTAGAGCTTTGATACAAGCAGATAGTGTTGTAGATGCCAAATATGCATATAGAGAAAAGAAAAAGATTAGCAAATAGCTTATTGCTAAGGCTTAGGCTAAGATAAACAAAAGGCAATACATTAAAGGAGTGCGTAATGAAATATATTTTTATGTTGCTAACATTGGTTTCAACAGTCTCTATTGCTCAAACTACTTACTACTCAGATGCTAATGGGATGCCATTAGGCACAGCACAAAGAAGTGGAAACACCACCTACTACTCCAATGCCAATGGGATGCCTGTAGGCACAGCACAGCAAAGTGGCAACACTACTTACTATTCCAACGCTAATGGAATGCCTGTGGGGACAGCACAATCACCACAACCCATACAGCAATTTCAACAAGCACCAATGAATGTACCATCAGCACCTACATTTCCAACGAGTCCATTATTTCCAAGTAGCCCAAGAGGTATGTAAGTATGGCAGAGCAAGAGCACCCAATGCCTAAAGACTTCCTTGCTGATGTATTTGAAGGGGAAGATGAAAAATTCTTTATGGAGTGTTACGAGGTTCATAAAGAGTATGAAATAAAAGCAGGTAGGCAACCTGAAAATATTGAAGATTATAGAAAATGGTTTTACAGAGAAAGAACTGAAGAAGAGATTAAGCAAGCAGAAGAGGAGCAAGACAAGTGGGACACTTACTTAAGACACAATGGTTCATTAGGTGCTCGTGCTCGCTCTAAACCCAAACTAAGTTTGTTTGCCAAGCTTCAAAAGTTCATTCATAAAATTTTCACTTAACTTTTGATGTTGTTTACCTAACTCTGTGACATAAGCCAAAGCATCAACATTTGCAGAGTCAGTGAATTTACTTTGGGTATTAATTAATACCATCAAAGATTGTTGAAAATATACCCCAAACAATTCTCGCTGTTGTTGCCCTTTTCCATAAAGACTAATAACATTTTTAAGAAATTCATCAGAGAATTGACTAAGCAAGTCTGTATTTTCTAAGACAAGACTGACAATTACAGAGTGAGTCACATCTTCTTTGGTTTTGGCATCAATTATTTTGAGGGGTATGCCATTAGTAATAAGATTTTGAAGCTCTTTGAAAGCAATATATTCGCTGTCAAAGGTGTCATATAACCTTCTGCTCGCATACTTCTTAATAATTCTTTCTTTCTGTTCCATAGCGTAGATGATACGGAATTTAGACAAAAATTACCTTAGTAGTAATGCTACTGTGAGTGTAGAGCAGTATTAAGGCTTTTTTGTGCCTTAGCAATTTTCTGCCTATCTCGCTCAGCCTTTAGTTGTTTGGTGACTGTTTCTTTTTGACGCTTCAGTCCATCTATACGAGATTGCTGTGGGGTTAAGGGTTTAATTGGTTGAATAGCTTCACTAACTTGGGTAGGTGTTGACGCAAGATTGTTAAAGCCAAATTGATATTGAAGTAGTAGTCGTGCGTGTAATTGACTATCAGCAAAAACCATCGTTTTAACTAATTGTCCTTTAACACGCACACTTGCTACATACTTGTTCATACAAGTATTTATTTGCCAAATGCTTGTCTTGTTGCCAAACTCATATCGTTGATGGCATCGTCAAGCTCACCATTCAACACGGCAACCTTAAGCGATTTAAGCGTCGCAATAAGTTCATCACCATTGGCAAGCTCAATTGCGTTAGCACCTTTTTTATTAAGGGGTAGCGTTTTAGCACCATACTTTATTGCCAAATTAATCTTTCCTGTATCACCTATCCAAAACCATTCACGCACACGCTTAACTGTCTCAACAGTCATACGCTCGCCTGTTTGCTTGTTTGTGTAATTCTTTAGTTTTTTTGGTGCGAAGGTATTACCTGTTTTTTGAGCTTCACAAAGTTCAATTTGTTCGTGTAGCTTGGCACATAACTTATTGCGACGCATAACGATTGGTGCGACTGATTGATGTTTTTTGCTAACAACTAATTTAAGACTGTTTAATGTGCTCATATTGTTCTCCTATAAGTTAATGGGCACAGTTAATTTAGTACCAAAAAAACGATATGGGCAACCTCTATTTGCCTACATAAACCAAACGATTCATTAAAAATATATTGGTTTTATTTGGTATCGCATAAATAAACGTATGCGAATAACAGCAAACACCATCCGTAGTTTTTTAGACAAGCAAGCAAAGCACGTAACCCATTATGTTGTTGCCCATAGTTACTATCGTCCTTATCACAAGCTCCCAAATGACATAGAGCAAATGAAGGTAAATTTAGGTAAAGATTTGCGACACGCACGAAATTGTTTTAATAAAGAACTTTATGGAAACGGAGCAAAACGTAAACCACTCACTTATCAACCACTATTAATCCCTACGCTTGAAGGCACTACTAATAAAGCATCACCCACACTTACACTTCACTACAACATCTATTTAGGCAACATACCAAAAATACTCACAACAGAGGACATAAAAGAATTATGGACATACTGTTGGCACATTAAGGCACATCAATCAGACAACATCTACATCACAGAACCGTTAGCTAACACTCAATCACACCTTTTACATTACGGTACTAAAGAAACGCAAATTGGAAACTTAAGTTGTTGGGATTTTGAAAATACTCAAATACCCTATAACGCACTAAACGCTGACTGAAGTTGCGTTTGGTTTATATAACTACGCATTGGACGCAATGGGTAGTTATATAGCTTTGGATAAAAAATGTAATTGCTGAGACATTCATACTTAGTTAACATATGAATACACAATGAATAATATGAACTGAATATGAAATTTACCAAACTCACTGAATTTATAGACTACGAGGGTATGCCAATTACGCATCACTTACATAGTGAGAGAGAGTTGGAGGACGAGTTTATTAAAGGGATTTGCTACTGTTGGGATAGCCTGCCACCACGTACATTCGATTTATCTTCTGCACGAAGGAATGGGGCACCTTGCGACGAGGTTCATTTTAGAGAGTTAGTGAAGAAGTGTCTGCTAAATGAAAAAAACCATCTAATCAGACAAATGTTAGTAAAAGATTGCTTTGTGGAAAAAAAAGACAATCAAACCAAACAGTTGCTTTTATATGCACACTGGTTTGACGAATCCGCAACTAAAGCAGAAACATTAAAGTGGTTAAAGGGATTGACTAATGATGAAATAATTATTTTGGTTGGAGCCACATTCCCACAACTCAGCAAGCAAGAAGAGATTTTAGATTCTGCTAAATGGCAAGACTTTCAAAAAAATATCATTAATGCTTTTAGAGAAAATACAGAGCAAATGGAAATAACAAACAGCTCTTTTTTAACCTTTATAGAAGAATACGAAAAACAAGTATTAGCTTTAATTTAAAAAAGTAACTCAAATCCACGCTAAAAGCACATCAAACACCACGCTGAATATCAACACAGCTGAGAAGCATTCAAACAGCGTGTAGACGCTATACGCAAGTCTTCCAAATTCTGTGGGATTTAGACGACAAAAACAGCTAAATAAGAAACCAAAGGTTTTAGTTAAGAGCTTTGGTTTTGGTACAAAAACAGCGAATTTCGCACTTTAAGCATAAAAAAATGGAGGTTTTATAAATGACTAATTATTGGCAAAAAGAGGTAGGAAAAATTAAACAAAGAAAACAACATATAGCTATAGCAAACCTTTATTTGGGGAAGAAAACTATGGCTAAGCAAGCAAAAACTCTTAATCAAAACGAATTACGTAAAGTTTTAGATTACACGGCTACACGCAAGCACAGCACACGTAATCGTTGTTTGCTGTACACAACGTTTTTAAGTGGAATGCGTGTAGGGGAAGTTTCGTCCCTTCGATATTTGGACGTTGTAAACGCAGATGGCACAGTTAAGAATGAAATTCGCTTAAGTGCTAAAAACACCAAAACAAATGAAGCAAGGACAGTATTTGTAAATGACAAGCTACGTAAAGAGTTTGAAAAGTACATTGCTGTGTACAAACCACGCACCCCAACTGTTAAGTTCTTTTACAGTCAAAAACGAGATAGCGACGGATTTACACCCAATACGCTTACTCAGTTTTTCCACTACCTCTACAAAAGGGCAGGTGTAGATGGAGCAAGTAGCCATAGTGGACGCAGAACGTTTATTACGAATTTAGCTACACAAGGGGTGAGTGTACGTGTGCTAATGAGCTTAGCAGGACACAAGAACATCAGCACTACACAATGCTACATAGACGTTAATGACGATATGAAGCGTAAGGCTGTTGAGTTGGCATAACGCACTGATTACCTTAATATGAGACTTCTGAAGTCAATATTGATTAAGGTAATCAAAAATGAACAAGCAACAAATTCAAAAGTTAGAAAATATGAAAAAGAAAGTGGCTTGCCCACTTTCTGATTGTGGACAGCACTTTACATTCACAATTAATGAGTTTGTATTGGCACTTGCAGATGAAGCAAAAAGAATTTACAGGGGCAAGTGTTCTAAGTGCCAAAGAACAGTTAAGCTTAAGCAAAGCCAACTAGGGGACTTCCAATCTGTTTATGGCAAAACAAATTATGTAATTGAGAAATCCAAATTTAACGACATATT